>CADAGW010000083.1 GCA_902787475.1 uncultured Eubacteriales bacterium | reverse complement strand
GATTTTTGACCCAAAATCGGATATAATGCATACAAGGAACCTATAAGGAGGTGCTCTTATGAAATTGATCATCGCCATCGTGCAGGACGAGGACGCTGCCCGGCTCATCAGCGCGCTTATGAACGAAGGCTACAGCGTCACCAAGCTGGCGACCACCGGCGGCTTTCTCCGCTCCGGCAACACCACGCTGCTCCTGGGCGTAGACGACAGCAAGTTCCAGGGCGCTATGCACGTGATCGAGACCGTTTGCAAAAGCCGCAAGCAGATCGTCACCTCTCCCTCTACCATCACCGGCGACGTGGGCAGCTATGTGCCCTATCCCGTGGAGGTCATGGTGGGCGGGGCCACCGTGTTTGTGCTCAACGTCGAGCAGTTCGTGAAAATGTGATCTATGAGCGCATGGGACTTGGCAGGCTGCCTGTCCGCTTCGTCGGTCCTTAAGGGCGACATAGAGGCCGGACGCGCTGCCCACGCATATCTGTTTGCCGGGCCAGCGGGCACGATCAAGCGCGCGCTGGCCGATGTTTTTATGCGCGCACTGCACTGCGAGAGCGACAGGGACAGGCCCTGCGGCGTGTGCCCCTCCTGCCGGCGGCACTTGGCCGGGGAGCATCCCGACGTGCACGTGCTGGAGGCGGTCAAGTCCGCCATCGGCGTGGACGAGGTACGCTCTCTTCTTGCCGCCATCTCCGTGCGCCCGCTCACGTCTGACAAGCACTTGGTGCTTTTGCCCCAGGCGGGAAAGCTCACGCCCCAGGCCCAGAACGCGCTGCTTAAGACCCTGGAGGAGCCCACGGGGGACGTGGTGTTTATCCTCCTGGCCGATTCGCCCCGGGAGCTTCTGCCCACGGTGAACAGCCGGGTGCGGCTGGTGCGCTTCGTACTGCCCACGGTGAAGGAGACCGAGGACGCGCTGGTAAAAAGCGGCATGGAGACGGGCCGGGCCAGGCTCCTTTCCCGCCTGTCCGGGGGAGATATGGATCTGGCCAGGCGGATGGACGCCGACAAGGAATACTGGGCCCTCCGGGAGAGGGTCAAAAGGGCCCTGGCGGAGCTGAGCGGCCCCGCGTCCAGCGCCCCCTGCGCACGGCTTCTCAAGGACGACAAGGACGGGGCGCTTCCCATTCTGGAGGACGCGGCCCGGGACGCCATGGTGTACCCGGACGACCCGGACGCGGTGAAGAGCCTGGACATGGCGTCGGTCATCGAACAATACGCGCCCCTGGGACAGACGTTTTTGGAGGGCGTGATGAGCCTTAAAATGCGCGTCAGCTCCAACGTGTCCTGGGTCAACGCGCTGGAATGTCTCTTTATGGATATATCGGGAGGAAAAACTCTATGGCAACCGTAGCGGGCGTCCGCTTCAAAAAGGCCGGCAAGGTCTACTATTTCGATCCCAGTCAGGTGTGGCCCAATCCCGGCGATCCGGTGATCGTGGAAACGGCCCGGGGCCTTGAAATCGGCGAGGTGGTCACCGGGGCCCGCCAGGTCGGCGACGAGCAGATCGTCTCCCCCCTAAAGCCCATCATCCGCATCGCCACCCCCGAGGACGAGCAGCATCAGGCCTGGTGCGAGCAGCGGGAAAAGGAAGCCATGCAGGTCTGCCAGGACAAGGTGGAAAAGCTGGGGCTGGAAATGAAGCTGGTGGAGGTGGAGTGCGCCTTCGACAACAGCAAGATCATATTCTACTTCACCGCCAACGGGCGGGTGGATTTCCGGGAGCTGGTGAAGGAGCTGGCCTCCGCCTTCCGCACCCGCATCGAGATGCGCCAGATCGGCGTGCGGGACGAGGCGAAGATGCTGGGCGGGCTGGGCTCCTGTGGGCGGCCCCTGTGCTGCGCCGCTTTCTTAAACGACTTCCAGCCCGTGTCCATCCGCATGGCCAAGGAGCAGAATCTCTCGCTCAATCCCACCAAGATCTCCGGCCAGTGCGGAAGGCTCATGTGCTGCCTGAAATACGAGCAGGACAACTATGAAAAGACGCTCAAGCGCCTGCCCAAGGTGGGCCGGGAGATCAACACCCCCGACGGCGTGGGCACCATCGTGGACATCGCCGTGATCCGGGAAAAGGTGAAGGTACGCATGCGCCGCCCGGACGACACCTTCGACATCGTGGAATACGACCTGGAGGAGGTGGCCGCGCCCCGCAAGGACGCCCCCAAGGCCGCCCCCGCGGACGACGAAGCCGTCCAGACCACGGAAGAGGCCGCCCAGGCCCCGGAAGAGGTGGCCCAGGACGATATCCCCCAGCAGGACGAGGCCGAAGCTCCCGTCCTGGAAGGCGAGGCCGCCCCGGAGGAGACCCCCGCGGAGGCCGAAACGCCCCACGCCCGCCGGAAGCGCAACCGGAGCCGCCACCGCAAACCCGCCGCCGAGGGAGAGGCGGCCCCTTCCCAGGCCGGGGCCGCCCCGGAGGGAGATATGCCCGTATCCCCTGCCGAAGCCGCAGGCGACGCGCCCGAAGCGGCCGGTACGCCGGAGCCTGTACGCGCCATGGAGGCCCCCGCCCCCGAAGCATCGGACGGGCAGGAATAACGCGCAGCCTGATCGATTCCGATCCATAGAACATAAAAAGGATGACCTCCCTGCGGAGCGTCATCCTTTTTTGTATATAATGCGAATCCTGTCTCAATCACTGGACCGGAGAGGACGGATTTCTTCGTCGCTTCGCTCCCCGCAATGACAGGGGATTTTCGTGTCATTGCGAGGCGGTCAAAGACCGACGAAGCAATCCGTAACCCCATTCAATCGTATAAAACAGATTCGTATATCGGAAAAACAGTATAAGCCGCACGGTTTGGTCAGTGGGCCGCCGGGTCCTCCTCGTTCCAGGGGAGGTAGGCGCTCTCCAGCGGAAGCAGTTCGATCTGCCCCTCGGAGAGGGCGGTGAGCCGGGCGGACAACGCGTCCACGTCCGCCTCCCGCACCCACAGAGACACCGTGACCGTATCGGAAAAATCCTTTTCCACCCGGCACACGGGCATCTCCTCCAGCGCCCGCTCGATCTTGCCGAACAGGCCGTAGGGCACGTCGAAGGCCGCCTGCACGGAGGGGTGCATGGTGCCCACGCCGCAGGCCGCAAGGGCCTCCTGGGCTCCCCGGGCATAGGCACGGGCCAGCCCGCCCGCGCCCAGCAATATGCCGCCAAAGTACCGGGTCACCACCACGCAGCAGTTGGTGACCGCCCGCTTTTTCACCGTTTCGATGATGGGCAGGCCCGCGGTGCCGCCGGGCTCCCCGTCGTCGGAATAGCGCATCACGCCCATGTTGGGGCCGATGATGTAGCAGTAGCAGTTGTGGCTGGCGTCCTTGTGCTTTTCCCGGATGGAGGCGAGGAAATCCAGCGCGTCCTGCTCGGTCTCACAAGGCGCGCCGTAGCCTATGAAGCGGGACTTCTGGATGATGAATTCAGAAGAGGCGCTTGTCAGAAGCGTTTTGTAGGGGTTCATTCTCCCAGCACCAGGCGGTGGTAGTTCTTCTTGCCCTTGCGAAGAAGCAGGCCCTCGCCCTCCAGCATGTCGGCGGTGATGCGGGTGTCGATGTCAGTGACCTTCTGATCCTGCATGTAGATGCCGCCCTCGGCGATCTTCGTGCGGGCCTCGCCGTTGCTCTGGCACAGGCCGCACTTGGCCAGAAGGGCGATGAGCCGGTTCTCCTGGGCCAGATCCTCCCGGGTGAAGGAGGTGGTGGGCACGGAGCCCGCCAGCGCGCCGCCGGCAAAGAGGGCCTCCGCGGCGGCCTTGGCCTTGTTGGCCTCCTCCTCGCCGTGGATCTGCTTGGTCACTTCATAGGCCAGGGCCACCTTGGCCTCGTTGATGCGGCTGCCCTCCAGGGCGGAGAGGCGCTTGACCTCCTCCATGGGCAGGAAGGTGAGAAGGCTCAAGCACTTGCTCACGTCCGCGTCGTCCACGTTGCGCCAGTACTGGTAGAACTCGTAGGGGCTGGTGCGGTTGGGATCCAGCCACAGGGCGCCCTTCTCGGTCTTGCCCATCTTGCGGCCGTCGCTGGTGAGCAGCAGCTGGAAGGTCAGGGCGAAGGCGTCCTTGCCCTCCTTGCGGCGGATCAGATCCGCGCCGGAGAGCATGTTGCTCCACTGGTCGTCGCCGCCGGTCTGCAGGATCACGCCCTTGCGGTGGAACAGCTCCAAAAAGTCGCTGCTTGTAGCACTCGGCGGTGAGCATGCGGTTGACGGAGAACAGCGCGCCCACGTCCCGCAAAAAGTCGATGTAGTTGAGATTCAGGAGCCAGTCGCCGTTGTTCACGATCTCGGCGCAGTTCTCGTGGCTGGGATCAAAGTCCAGAAACAGCTCCATCTGCTTTTTGATGCTGGCCACGTTCTGAGCGATGGTTTCACGGGTCATCATCTTGCGCATGTCGCTCTTGCCGGAGGGGTCGCCGATCATGGCCGTGCCGCCGCCGATGAGCACGATGGGCTTGTGGCCCGCCCGCTGCATGTGGGCCATGGCCATGATGGGGATGTAGTGGCCGATATGCAGGCTGTCCGCGGTGGGATCAAAGCCGTTGTAAAACACCACCGGGCCCTCGCCCAGCCGCTTGTACAGGTCGTCCTCAAAGGTGATCTGCTTGAGAAAGCCCCGCTCTCTCAGGGTGTCCATTACGTTGGTCATATATGGTTCTCCTCTCATGGATTCGTGTTGTTTATATGTGCTCCTCTTCGCAGTCGCCCCGGCCGGATCCTTCAAACGACCCTTCGCTGTCGCAGAGCCTTCGCAGGATGCGGGCCGCCTCGGCGCTCTCCGCGCCGCAGGCGTTTCGGGAAGCCGACCAGGCGCGGTTGGCCCCGCAGGAGCCGATGCGAAAAACCGCTCGGGATGGCGCCAGGTGGTCAGTATGACCCCTTTGGCTCCGTACTTTTTCCGTCCGCGCAGATGCTTTTGACGCTGCCGGGCTGATCCCAGGGACAGATCACGGCGTCAAAGCCCTTGCCGATACAATAGGGGGCCGTGGGATTGCAGCCGTCCTGACAGGCGCAATTCCAGTCCGCGACGAATCATCCGACGGTCCAGAAGGTTCAGCGCCTTGTAGGTCTCCTTCTTTGCCCCGTGGGCCTCCATATAGCGCCATGACCCGATCCGCGCAGTCCCGCGGCAGGCCGCTCGCCCGGGCCGCCGGGGCGACGCCGAAGCGGAACCGGCCGGATCCGTCCTCCCGGAAGGACCTGGGCTGGGGATACACGTGGGACAGGTACATCCTTTCGTCTCCCCTTCGGTTGGGAATGGCTTTGATGCCGTTCCTGATCGGCTTACCGGCCGTTTCCGCCCAGCACCTCGCCCAGTATCTTCATGCCCCGGCCGATCTCCTCCACCGTGCTCTTGGAGAAGTTGAGGCGCAGGGTGTCCGTATGGCCCAGGTCCGGATAGAAGTGGGTGCCGGGCACGTAGGCCACGTTCTTTTCCACGGCGGCGGGGAACAGCTCGAGGGCGTCCATGCCGCGAGGGAGCTTGGCCCACACGAACAGGCCGCCCTGGGGCAGGGTGTGCACAGTGCCCTCCGGGAAATACTTAAAACCATCCAGCATGGCGTTCATCTGGCGGCGGTAGTCGTCAAGGATCCGCCGGATGTGTGGCATGAGTATGTCCTCCCGGATGTATCCGTCCACGATGGCCTGGTTCAGCATGGGGCTGTGCACGTCCGCGGACTGCTTGCCGATGACCAGCTTGCGCATCAGGGTCTTGTTGGCGATCACCGCGCCAACCCGCAGGCCGGGGGCGATGATCTTGGAGAAGCTGCCCATATAGGCCACCCAGCCCTCCGCGTCGTAGGAGGCGATGGAGGGCAGGGGCTCGCCCTCGTAGCGAAGATCCCGGTAGGGGTCGTCCTCGCAAAGGAGCACGCCGTATTTGGCCGCCAGCTGGGCAAGGGGCCGCCGCCTGTCCGCCGCCAGGGTCACGCCGGTGGGGTTCTGGAAGGTGGGGATCACGTAGATCATCTTGGGGTGATAGCGCTTGATCTGCTCCTCCAGGGCGTCCACGATCACGCCGCCCTCGTCGGTGGGTATGGACTCGATGCGGGCCCCGTAGGTGCGTATGGCCTGCAGTGCGCCCAGGAAGGTGGGGCTCTCCACCAGCACCACGTCGCCGGGATCGATGAGGGCCTTGAGGATCAGGTCAAAGGCCTGGGAGGAGCCCTGCACGGGCAGGAGGGTGTCGGGGGTAGCGGGCACGCCGGCGGTGTCCCGGAAATACTGGGCCGCGCTTTCCTTTAGGGGGGCAAAGCCCTCGGTGGCCCCGTACTGTATGAGGCTGGTGCCGTACTTTTCCAGGGCCTTCACCGCCAGGCGGGCGGCCACGTCGGTCTCCAGCGCCGTGTCGGCGGGGTTGCCGCCCGCGAAGGAGATCATGCCGGGCTTGGCCAAAAGATGAAAGATCTCCCGGATGGCGCTGCCGTTTATGTCCTTCATGCGCCGGGCGATGATGCTGTCGGTAAACTCCATACTGTATCCTCCTTTTCACAGGCCGCGGGCGCAGCCTTTCCCATGGCGTGCCGCGACAACAAAAAACGCCCTCCCGGACACACACCGGGAAGGCGAAACAGCCGCTGTACCACTTCCATTCGCCGCATATATGCGGCCTTTCGCGCGCGTTCACGGGCGCACCCGGGGCGGCCTACTGCCAGGGGGTTCAGCCGTCCGGCTCCGGGATGTATGTTCGCAGACCGGCCCGCCGCCTCGCACCACCCGGCGGCTCTCTGGAGGGCTCTCTGTCCGGTACTTCTTCCCATCACAGCTTTTTTGTCAGTATATCATGAACCGGCGGCCCCTGTCAAGGCGAAAGCGGAGGATTTTCAGGTGAATTTCTTGTGCCTGCCCCCAATGGCCGGGTCGAGGGCACAGCACAGGCTGGCCCCCGCCATGAGCGCCGCGCACAGGATCATGCCCGCCCCCAGGGAAAAGGCGCTCTCCATGGCGCCAAGTATGGGCGAGGCCGCCGCCTCCCCCAAATAATATGACAGCATCAGCGCCGTGGTGGCGGTGAGGGTGTGCTCCGTGAGCCGGCCGCAGGCCAGGGTCAACATGCAGGGCAGAAGGGAGCCAAACAGCAGTCCCGACAGGGCCAGGCAGACGCCCAAGGCCAGCCCCTCCCCTATGGCCACCCCGGCGGTGAGGCATGCGCAGGCCAGAAAGCCCGCCGTCTTTACGTATGTCTTCGTCTTTACCGGCAGATAGGGCACCACCAGCCGGGACACCATCACCCCGAAAAACAGGAACGACATGGCGGGCAGGCCGGTGAAGGGATGGCTCACGGTCTCCGAGAACCGGTTGATCCAGGTGTTAAGGCCGGACAGGAATATGCCGTGGAAGAACATGGCCGCCATCATCCACAGAAGCTTCCCCTCCCGGATCAGCGTCCACAGGTTTTCCCTGCGCCCGTCTTGAGGCTTCGCCGCCGCGCTCCGGCCTCTCCACAGCCTCATGGTCAGCGCCGCGAGGATCAAAAGCCCCCCGCCGAAGGCCGCCGCCACCAGATAGAGATCCTTCCACTCCATTCCGCCGTCCATCAGGCGAACATACAGCGCCGGGGCCGCCATACTGGCCACCCCGTAGGCCGTGTGCAGAAGGCACATCATCCTCTCCGCCCACTTGCCCTGATACAATTCCGCCATGCAGGCGGACAGGAGGGTGTCCATCCACCCCATGCCCAGCCCCAGCACGCACCACACGGCCACGAAAGCCGCAAAGCCTGGCGCGGCCTTAAGCCCCGCCAGCGCCAGGACGCACAGGGCGATGGAGCCCACCAGCATGGGCCACTTTTTCATTTTCCGGCTGGCCGCGAAGGCGATGGCCAGCGCCGCCACGCCCCCCGCGAAGGCCGCCGCGTTGGGCAGTCCCTGCGCGGAGGCGCGCAGGTCGAACGCCTCGATCATGGCGCTCAAAAGCGCACCCTGCAGGGCGAATATGCCGGATAAAAAGGCCATGGACAGAAGCAGAAATATGGCCAGCGTCCGATTTTTGCCGGATCCCATGCGCGCCTCCAAATACGCCGCTCCGAAGGACAGTCCGTCCCCCGGGGCGTGAAATGATCATTGAAGCTGACTGGCTGCCTTGCCCACCATGGACGCGGACTCCGGGTCCTCCGCCGCCAGGTCGAAGGTCTGATACTGGCCCTCCAGGCGGATCTTCAGCTCTCCCGCGTCTCCCGCTCCGGCCAGGGCGGCGATCATGTCCTGTGTCAGGGGCACGATGCCCTCCTCCACGGTATACACGCCCTCCAGGCGCACCTTCAGATCCTGCACCTCTCCGGTGCCCCGCTTATCGCCCGCCTTGACGGTGGCCCCGAAGAGCACTGGCCTGCGCACGCACAAACAGCTCACCTTCATGGCCGGGGTCACGGTCACGCCGCCCTCCGCCTCCCGGGTGATGAGCCCGAAGCGGACGGACACCTGATACTTGTCCAGGTCGGTCTCCCCGGACAGGTCGGAGGCGATCTCCCTGCCGTCGGTGATGAAGCCCTCCCCGGAGGTCTCATCGTATTCAAAGGTCAGTCCGCTCTCCAGTATGGGCTGTATGTCCACGTCGGTGCGGCCGATGATGGGGGCAAACAGCTTTTCCGGATCCACCCGGGCGTCTACATACTGGGTCTCCCCCAGCATGGACTGGATCAGGAGCCGGGTCACCTCGTCCGCCTCGCCGGTCTCGGGCAGGCCCATGGCCTTCTGGAAGGCGGTGACGGCCTTCTTGGTGCCCACGCCGTAGGCCCCGTCGGCGGCCCAGGAGATATAGCCCAGGGTCTTAAGGCCCTCCTGAAGGGCCAATACCTGGTCTCCCTCCGCCCCGTCGGCGATGGTCTCGTATTCGCCAAGCGCAGGCACGTCGCCGGTAAAGGCCAGCACCTTATTGAGGTCCTCCGCCTTCACGGTGTATGTCTTTCCCTCCTGATACAAAAGGTACTTCCCGTCCCCGTCCTCGCCCAGTATCTGGAAGGCGGACAGGGCCAGCTCCATTTCCTCCCCGTCCCCATCCGAGGCGGTCACCAGGGCCGGGGGATTGTTGACCGCCACGGGCATGGCCATGGCCGCGCCGGTCAGCATCATCAGCGTCAGGGTCAAGCACAGGATCTTTTTCATACAGTTTCCCTCCTCCATCTCAGCGCACGTAGTTTCCGCTGGCGTTGTAATACGTTGCCTTCTTCCTGCCCGACTCGTCGTAGGTGTATTTCACCGTGGCGTAGTCCCGGGTGCCGCTGTAGGGCTGGCCCTGGTCGCCTATGGTGGTCTCCTGGATCAGCCGGCCCTTCTCGTCGTACTCACAGATCCTGCCGTACACCCATCCCTTGGGCGTGCGGGCGGGTCGATCCTGGCCGTCCAGATACCCTTCCTTCAGGAGGAGCTTTCCGGTCTCGTCGTAGGTGCGGCGGATCTTACAGTAGCCCATCTTAGTCCACCCGGTGATCATCTCGCCTTTGCCGTTTAAGTAGTACTCCACGGACACGGTGTAGTCCTCGCTGTAGGACCAGGCGATGCCCGCGTAGCCCGAGGCGATTACCAGCAGGTTCCCCTTGGTATCCCAATACTTTTCGCTGAGCTTTTTGCCGTTTTCGTCGAACTCCCAGGTCTTGGCCGCGGGGCTTTGGTACTTGGCGCTGTAGGGCTGGCCCCTGGTGCCGAAATACCGCTCGGCGGTCTTGTTGCCCGCCTCGTCGTATTCGTACTCCACCCGGGCGTAGGCCGCGTTCTTGGGCTTGACCGGCAGCTCCTGGTCGTTTAAGTACTGTATGCTCAGCACCTTGTTCTTCTCGTCATAGGTCTTTTCGATGACTGCATAGCCGTTTGCCAGCTTCCTGAGCTTTCCGTCCTCGTCGTAGTAGGCTTCTCTCAGTACATTGCCCCGCTCGTCCCGCACCGTCTCCACCGCGGAGTAGCCCTTGCTGATCTTGAGGGGCTCGCAGTTCTGGTCGAAGTAGGCCGTGTCCGCCACCTTGTTGTTCTCGTCGTAGGTGTAGCGCAGTATGGAGTAGCCCTTGTCGCTCATGGCCCGCATGCCCGCGGCGTCAAAATAGCTTTCGGAGAGCAGGGAGCCCGCGGCGTTGTAGGTGTACACCGCCTGATGGAAGCCGCCCACCTCCACCCGGGCGCCGTCCGCGCCGTAGTAGGCCCGGCTGATGGGCTTGGAGCCCTCGGCGTAGGTCATCATCTGCACCGCGTAGCCCGCCTTGCAGAGGGTCAGGTTCCCCTCCGCGTCGTAGTACCGCTCCTCCGTCACCCGCTTTTTGTCGTCGTAGACCCTCTGGACGGTGGCGTAGTTGTTGTCGTTGGTGATGATCTCGCCGTTCAGCCCGTACTGCTGCTCGAAGATCACGTTGCCCACCTGGTCGTAGCGGCGCACCAGGGTGTGCCTGCCGCCGACAGCCAGTTCCTCCCCGTCCACTCCAAAGTAGCTTTCGGTGATCACCCGGCCCGCCTCGTCGTATTCCCGGGTCACGGCGGCGTACTTTTTGCCGGCGTGGATCATGGCCCTGCCGTCCTCGCCGTAATAGCTCTCCCGGATCACCCGGCCCTGATCGTCCAGAAGCCTGGACATGGCGGCGTATCCGGCGCTGGCGTCCACCCGGAGACCTCCGTCCTTGTCGAGGTATTCCACATACACCGGGGTTTTTCCTTCTCCGTAGATGCGGCGCACCATGGACACGCCCTTGGCGTTGTCCGCCACGTTTCCGTTCTCGTCGTAGTATGTCTCCGCTGTCACGTTGCCCGCGTCGTCGTATTCCCGGCGCACCTGGGCGTACCCGCCCTCCAGGGCAATGAGCCGCCCGTCCGCGCCGTAATAGGTCTCAAGGATCTTCCGCTTGGCCTGGTCGTATCGATACTCCGCCCGGGCCCAGCCCTTGGCGCCTACCATGGCGTTCCCCCTGCCGTCGGAAAGCCGGGAGGAGATCAGATTGCCGTTTTCGTCGTAGCTTCTCTCCTCGGCGCAGGCTCCCAGGGACTCGAGCACCATGGGCGCATCCTTCGCGTCCAGATACCGGAGCGCCGCTGCCCGGCCGTTTTCATCGTAGTCGGTCTCCAGCGTCACCACCCCGGAGGCGTTGGGGCCCGGCTTACCGGACGCGTCGTAATAGGTCTCCCGGATCACCTTGCCCGCCTCATTGAACGCCCTGTCCACCCGGCTGTAGCTGTCCTTGTACAGGGCCGGTTCGCCGTATATGTCGTAGTAGCGCTCGGAGATCTTCTGCTTGTTCTCGTTGAACACCACGTCGTGCTCGCACCAGCCGTCGGGGTGCAGGGCCCGATCCCCGCTGCCGTCCAGTATGATCTCGTGGTTCAGGTTGCCGTTCTCGTCGTACCCCTGCTGGACGGCGTATATGGACTTGACGGCCATGGGCACGTTGTTCGCTTGTTCTCGTCGTAGCGCCGCTCGATGATGACCACGCCGGAAGCATTGGCCCCGACCTTGCCATTTGCGTCGTAATATGTCTCTTTGACTACGTTCCCTGCCTCGTCAAATTCCCTGTCTATTCCGCTGAAACTGTTCTTATACAGGATGGGCTTTCCGTCCATGCCGGTATACCGCTCGGAAACCTTCTGTTTCTTTTCATTATACACTGTCCTGTGCTCGCACCAGTTGTCCGGATGCAGGGCACGATTCCCGTTTCCATCTTTCACAATTTCCAGGCAAACATTCCCGTACTCATCGTACCCCTGTTCAAGTTCGTACACACTGCCAGGTTTCATCGGCTGG
>CADAGW010000082.1 GCA_902787475.1 uncultured Eubacteriales bacterium | reverse complement strand
GAATCGTGCCGGAGAGAGCCCAATGAGCAAAGGAGTTTTTGAATATACGGATTTCAAAAACGACTATTGCGAATTGAGGACCGAGCAGCCCTCAGCGCCCCCCTCGTTCCCATTACACCACGCCCTGGGCCAGCATGGCGTCGGCCACCTTGGTGAAGCCGGCGATATTGGCGCCCGCCACGATATTGCCGGCCACGCCGTACTTCTCGGCGGCGGCGGCGGCGTTGCGGTAGATATTGACCATGATGCCGTGGAGCTTCTGGTCCACTTCCTCGAAGGTCCAGGACAGGCGCTGGCTGTTCTGGCTCATCTCCAGAGCGGAGGTGGCCACGCCGCCGGCGTTGGAGGCCTTGCCGGGAGCAAAGAGGATGCCCTTGCTCTGGAACAGGTGCACGGCCTCGGGAGTGGAGGGCATATTGGCGCCCTCGCCCACGGCCACCACGCCGTTCTTGATCAGCGTCTCGGCATGCTCCAGATGCAGCTCATTCTGGGTGGCGCAGGGCAGGGCGATATCGCAGGGCACGTCCCAGATGGCCCCGTCGGTATGATACTCCGCCTTGGGCCGGTAGTTGACGTACTCGGCGATGCGCTTGCGCTCCACTTCCTTGATCTGCTTGACGGCGGCCAGATCGATGCCCTCCTCGTCGTACACCCAGCCGGTGGAGTCGCACATGGCCACCACCTTGGCGCCCATCTGGGTGGCCTTTTCGCAGGCGTAGATGGCCACATTGCCCGCGCCGGACACCACCACACGCTTGCCCTCGAAGCTCATGCCGTGGGCGCGGAGGTACTCGTCCATGAAGTACACCAGGCCGTAGCCGGTGGCCTGGGTGCGGGCCAGGGAGCCGCCGTAGGTCAGGCCCTTGCCGGTGAGCACGCCCTCGTACAGGCCGGTGATCCGCTTATACTGGCCGTAGAGGAAGCCGATCTCTCGAGCGCCCACGCCGATATCGCCGGCGGGCACGTCCACGTCCGCGCCGATATATTTATACAGCTCGGTCATGAAGCTCTGGCAGAAGGCCATCACTTCCCGATCGCTCTTGCCCTTGGGGTCGAAGTCGCTGCCGCCCTTGCCGCCGCCGATGGGCAGGCCGGTCAGGGAGTTTTTGAAGATCTGCTCAAAGCCCAGGAATTTGATGATGCCCAGGTTCACGGAGGGATGCAGCCGCAGTCCGCCCTTGTAGGGACCGATGGCGTTGTTGAACTGGACCCGGTAGCCCTTGTTGACCTGCACCTTGCCCGAATCGTCCACCCAGGGCACGCGGAACAGGACGGCCCGGTCCGGCTCGGTCAGCCGCTCCAGCACGCCCATCTTCTGATAGGCGGGATTGGCCTCCACCACGGGCGCCAGGCTCTCCAGCACCTCTCTGGCCGCCTGATGGAACTCTTTTTCGCCGGGATTTTTCGCCACGACGCGGTCGATCATTTCACTGGTGTACGACATATGCATCCTCCTTTAATAATGGTCATATTGACTCAGCTTTGTATACAGCTGGGGGTCACATTCTGCCAGAAGGCCTTCCAGCTCCTCCGGGGTCATGATGGTGCACCGGCCGTCGGCGTACATTTCGGCGATCCTGTCGTTCATGGCCTGGCACAGGGGATCCCGCTTGTCGATGGCCTCCTCGCCGTGGAGCTTATAGTGGGTGTTGAGCCAGTGGGCGATGCCCGCCAGCCCGGAATGGGCGTCTATGGCCACCGTGGCCGGGCGGTTCAAAAGCGCCGAGGTGTCGAATATGTTGTATATCTCCTCGTCCTTTAAGAGGCCGTCCGCGTGGATGCCCGCCCGGGTGGTATTGAAATTCCGCCCGGCGAAGGGAGTCATGGGCGGCACCCGGTAGCCGATCTCCTTCTCGAAATACTCCGCGATCTCCGTTACGGCGGTAAAGTCCATGCCGTTGTCGTCGCCGCGCAGGGCCGCGTACTCAAAGGCCATGGCCTCCAGCGGGCAGTTGCCCGTCCTTTCGCCTATGCCCAGCAGCGTGCAGTTCACGCCCGAGCAACCGTACAGCCAGGCCGTGGCCGCGTTGGTGACCACCTTGTAAAAATCATTGTGGCCGTGCCACTCCAATAGCTCCGCGGGCACCTCCGCGTAGTGCCTCAGGCCGTACATGATGCCCTGCACGCTCCGGGGCAGGGCCACGCCCGGATAGCTCACGCCAAAGCCCAGCGTATCGCAGGCCCGGATCTTGATGGGCACGCCGCTCTCACGGGACAGGCGCATCAGCTCCGTGGCGAAGGGCAGTACAAACCCGTAAAAGTCCGCCCGGGTGATGTCCTCAAAATGGCACCGGGGCTTGACGCCGTGGCTTAAGGCCTGCTTGACCACGCCCAGGTATTTGTCCATGGCCTGCCGACGGGTCATCTTCATCTTTTTGAAGATGTGATAGTCTGAGCAGGACACGAGGATGCCCGTCTCCTGAAGGCCCATTTCCTTGACCAGCTCGAAGTCCTTGTCGTTGGCCCGGATCCAGCTGGTGATCTCCGGGAATTTGAGGCCCAGCGCCTGGCACTTTTCCACGGCCTCCCGGTCCTTGGGCGTGTAGATGAAAAACTCGCTCTGCCTTATCATGCCGTTGGGGCCGCCCAGCCGGGACATGAGCTTATACAGGTCCGCGATCTGCTGGGGCGTAAAGGGCTGCAGCGCCTGCTGGCCGTCCCGGAAGGTGGTGTCGGTGATCCAGATCTCGTCCGGGATGCTCATGGGCACCACCCGGTTGTTGAAGGCCACCTTGGGCACGGTGCTGTACTCAAACAGCTCCCTGTACAGGTTGGGCTCCGCCACGTCCTGGAGCTGATATTTGTACTTGGCCTGTATCAGTTGGTTTCGTCTTTTGTCAAACTCTAACATGTTTACCTCCGTCCCGGCCCGCCCAGAAGCGGGCCCACAGGGCTTTGGCATCGCGGGGTTTGCCCTCCCCACGCTGCTTACTTACATATTATATTCTATCCATTCCCCTCCCTTCCTGCGATTTTCCGGGAATTCTTCGTTAATTTGAATTTACGCCGACTCTTTCCTGCAATTCTGCCCGCATTTTTTCCCTTTATGGCCTATATTTTGACATACTTCATTCATTTTCATTCAATTCCTTCACGCGGCGGTTCAATGCGTTTTCTGAATAAAAATGCGCCGGGACTTCCCGGCGCGGGTATTTATGTTTCGTGGATCAGCATGCCCGTGAACCGGGGCACGCCGAACCGCTGTGTGAACAGGTCGCATTTGCACAAAAAGGCATAAAAGGCCTCCCGGCCATCGCCGGAGAAGGATTCGTAATTCCCCTGGCCCTTGGAGAGGATCACGTCCGCCGAGTCCACGGCCCGCCTGGCCGCCTCCGGCAGCATGGCGTACACCGTGCCCGCCACCGCCGCGCCGTTGCCGATTACATGGGCGATCCTGTCAAGCCCCACGTACCGGGCGTCCTCCTCTGTGGCGTCGTTTAAGGCCTCGCCGCCCCGCACCATGGCCCATATCTCTATGTGGGGGAAGCGCCTTCCCAGCTCCTCCAGAAACAGCTTGTCCAGCACGATCTCCCCGCAGTTGTCGCACAACAGCAAAAACCGGCGGGCATGGCGGCATTTGTCCAGAAACGCCCGGTATGCGGGCATGTCCCGCTGTGTCCATTCCGCCTGGTCGAGAAGCGCCAGAAACGCCTCCGGGTCCACCTTCTCCATGGCCCCGAAGTCTATAAAATTGCCGGCCCTGGCGTAGGCCAGCGCCCGGGAAAGGGGATCGGGAGCGCTCATGATCCTTTGGCGGATATCCCCCTCCATCGCGAGCACCAGGTCGTTGTAGCGCCGTTTGTCCTCGTCGTATCGGCGGGAGGGGCCGAAGCGGCGCTCGTACTCCCGGGCGAACCGGTAGACCATATACGGCGCGGTGTCCCGGGGGTCTCTGTGATCCAGCATGTCCCGCACCCGGGCCAGAAAGTCCGGATCCTTTACCCGGGCGGCCTGCATGTCGTAGAGGCACCGGGCACACATATCGGGTATGCGCATATTTTCCTTCATGCTCATTGCGGGAAGGCCATCAGCCGTTCCGCCTCCTCCCTTCTGCCCTGGGAGAGGAGGGCGCGTATGCGGCTGGAGGACACGCTTTCCCCGTCCACGGTCACGGCGGGCACCTCGATCACGTCAAAGCCCATCTCCCCGCCCAGCTTTTCGAGGATCTGTATATTGCCCGCGCCGCGCTGGCCGAAGGTATAGTTATATCCCGCCACGCACAGCCGGGGATGGAGGGCGTCCCGCAGCAGCTTTGCGAAGGCCCTGGGCGTCAGCGCCGCGAACTCCCTGGTAAAGGGCCGCTCGATGATGGCGTCGAGGCCCATTTTTTCGAGCCTTGCCCGCCGCTCCTCCGGGGCCAGCAGGGGCTCCGGGGCCAAGTCTGGCCGGAGGATCATAAAGGGGTGCCTGTCGAAGGTGAACACCACCGAGGCGATGCCCAGCCGCCCGGCCTCCTCTATGGTCCGGCGGATCAGCATCTGGTGGCCCGTGTGGAGCCCGTCGAAGGTGCCCAGCGCCACGGCGCAGGGGCCCATATCGTATTCCGTTTCCAGCGCAAATCTTTTCATTCTGTTCTTTCCAAACGATTGCCCGGGAGAGGGGATTGCTTCGTCGGTCTAAAGATCGCCTCGCAATGACTCGAAAGCCGCCTTTGTCATCGCGAGGAACGAAGCAATTCGTTTCCTCATTTCATGCTCCAGATGTACTGTGATCTCAATCGTTTCCCTATTGTCCGTCGTTTTCCCACAGCATGGCCCGGAATCTGGCCTGGCCGTTTCCGTCCGCCTGGGCCATTCCGGCGAACCGGTCCAGAAGGTACACCCGCAGTACCTCCCCCTCATTCCTGCCCGGCGCGGGGATGAGGTTTCCGTTCTTCACGGCCTTTTCCTGCTCCGGGCCCAGGTACAGCGCGTCGTACCGGCCCAGGGGGAAGTCGAGGGGCGCAAGCCGATCCGCCACGTTTCCGATCTCCTCCAGCGGCACGGCATCCTCAAGGGCAAAGGCCCCGCACCTGTCGCGAAGCAGAAAGGACATATGGCCCCCGCACCCCAGCGCCTCGCCGATGTCGTGGCAGAGCGTGCGGATATACGCGCCTTTGCCGCAGCGGACGTGGAGCAGGTACCGCCGCCGATCCACCTGTTCTGTCATTTCCAGTCCGTATATGGTCACGGGCCGTTTTTCAAGCGCCACCGTTTCGCCCCGGCGGGCCAGCTCGTACATTCTTTTGCCGTCCCGCTTGATGGCGGAGTAGGCCGGGGGAGCCTGCCATATCTCGCCCGTGAACCGGGGCAGGATCCCTTTTACGTCCGCCTCGCCTGCCGTCACGGGCCGCACCGATACCACCTCTCCGGTGGAGTCCTGTGTGTCCGTGGCGATGCCCAGCGTCAGCTCCGCGATGTAGCTTTTTTCCTTGTCCACGATATAGTCGAACAGCCGCGTGGCCTTGCCCACGCATATGGGCAGTACCCCCGCCGCGTCCGGGTCCAGCGTGCCTCCGTGGCCCACCCGCACGCCCCGGGGCAGCGCCTTGCGCACCCGCAGCACCGCGTCCGACGACGTCATTCCCGGCGGCTTCAGCAAATTCAAAAATCCGTTCAAGATATCACCTTTATTAGGGGAGGCGCTGAGGGGCTTTCAGCCCCTCAGACTCCCTGACTTAAGGGCCATTGGCCCTTAAGAATCCCATCTTGCCGCCCTTCGGGCGGGACTTTTTTATATAATCGTTTCTATCGTTGTGGTGAGCAAAGCGATGGGCAGGAGGCGATGAAACTGTCAAAGTCCTTCGTTCCTGTCATTGCGAGAAGCAAAGCGACGAAGCAATCCGTCCCCTTACTCCAGTATCTCCCCGATCATGCGCACCAGCAGGGTTTCGACTTCGGCCATGGTGCCCTCCAGCGTGGCCCCGGCGGCGTTTTTGTGCCCGCCGCCGCCCAGCTTTTTGGCCAGGGCGGCCACGTCGATGTCGCCCCGGGACCGAAGCGACGCCTTCACCGCGTCGCCCCGCTGTTCGATCAGCATCGACACCTGCACGCCCTCCGTGTCCATGCCGAAATTGACGATGGTGTCGATGTCCTCGCTCTGGGCGCCGCATCGATTCAGCATGGCCCGGTCCACCCGGATCACCGCCAGGCGGCCCTCCATCAAAAAGGACATGCCGTCTATGGCCGCGCCGATGAGCCGTGTCTTTTGCATCCTCCGGGCCCGGAAGAGTCTAAAATTCATGTCGTCCAGGTCAATGCCCGCCTCCAGGCACTCCGCCGCCGCCCGCATGGCCGCCGGATTGGTGTTGCGGAAGGAGAAATTGCCCGTGTCCGTGGCCACCGCCGCATAGAGAAGGGCCGCCATGTCCCGGTCCGGCTCCACGCCCAGCTCGTGGATCAGCGCCAGCGCCAGCACGCCCGTGGCCGCCGCGCCGCCGTCGATCACCCGCACGTCCCCTATGCCCTGGCTGGTGCCGTGGTGATCCAGCGTGGCCGCGCCGTCCGCCGAGGAAAGCAGGCCCGCGCACCGTCCGATCCTGTCCTCACTGCCCGCGTCGCACACCAGCACATACCGGGGCGCAAAGGGCACGTTCTCCGGCTGATACACCTCCACCGGCAGAAAAGCAAGGTTGTGGGGGGCCGGGTCGTCGCACAGGCACGCCGCCCGCTTGCCCATCCTGGTAAGGGCCCTCACCAGCGCGCCGGAGGTGCCCAGGGCGTCCCCGTCCGGGTGCACGTGGGTCACTACGGCCACGTCGCTGGCCGCCGCCAGCCACCGGGCCAGATCACTGATCCCGCTCATGTTCCCTCTCCAGGCTCTTCAGCATGCTGTCGATGTGGGCCGCGTACTCCATGTTGGTGTCCGACTCAAATATCAGCTCCGGCACATAGCGAAGCTGTACCCGCCTGCCCAGCTCCCGGCGGATAAAGCCCTTGGCGTTGTCCAGGGCCTTCATGAGAGGCTCCCGAAGCGCCTCCTCGAATACGCTGACGTAGACCTTGCAGTACCTTAAGTCCCTGGTCACGTCCGCCCGGGTCACCGAATAGGTGCCCTTCACCCGGGGATCCCGCACGTCCTCACGGATGATCTTGTCCAGCTCCCGCCGGACCTCCTCGCTGATCCTGTCTATCCTATCAAACGCAGGCATATTTCCTCCTGATTCCTGTGGCGCTGAATACCTGGAACGGATGGCTTCGTCGGCCTTACGGCCTTCTCGCAATGACAACGGCTCATCATTTCCCCGTTCTCCTCTCAAAGGATTCAACCCACAACCAGATATTATGTATTCTGTTCCCCGCCCGAAGGGCGGCAAGAGGGGATTCCAAAGGGACAATGTCCCTTTGGCGAGGAGTCTGAGGGGCGAACGCAGGCACCCGCCTGTGGCGGAATCGTGCCGAAGAGAGCCCAATGAGCAAAGGAGTTTTTGAATATACGG
>CADAGW010000081.1 GCA_902787475.1 uncultured Eubacteriales bacterium | reverse complement strand
CCTGCGGCCTCGCAATGACACGGGGATGGGGCACGGGGTGATATGGTTGCGGGTAACGGATTGCTTCGGCCTGCGGCCTCGTAATGACACGGAGATGGGGTACGAGGTGATTGGGTTACGGGTAACAAATTGCTTCGGCGGCTTTTCCGTCCCGCAATGACACGGAGATGGGCTGGGGGTATGGGGATACTGGGCGGATGGCTTCGGCGGCTTGGCCGCCTCAATGACACGGGGGTCTGCCGGTTGGGGGATGGATTGCTTTGACCCGCGGCTTCGAAATGACAGGTCGGCAGCGCGGAGGGAATGAGGATGCATGGGTTTTGAGGAAGGGATGGAGGCAATGGGTCAGGGAGTGAAGACGAGGCGGCGCATGAAGCCCATGGCGCCGTTGGCGCAGGTGTATTGGGTGGCGCCGGGCCAGAGGGGGTCGTCGTGGGTGAAGTGGAGGTGGCCCGCCACAACGGCGTGAAGGCCGGGAGATGTGCGAAGGAGAGTCAGGGCATCGCGGGTGGCGGGGGCGGCAAGGCGAAGGTCCGATTTGTCCGCCTGCTCGGGGAACAGGTGGGCGGGAAAGCCCATCTCGCCGCAGGTGCGCCAGAAGTTGATGTCCGGCTCGTAGAGGGTGGGGGCGTAGAGGGGGGCGTGGACGAACAGGGCCGAGGGGCCGCCGGGGGCAAGGTCCCGGGTTAAGGCGGAGAGGTGCTCCGGGGAAACCTGACACTGGGAATCGTCCAGGCCGATGAGGCGAAGGCCATGTACGTCCAGCACGGCGTAGTCCGGGGCGTTGTGAAGGCCGGGGAGGGCGGAAAACAGATCTCTGGCCTCCGCCGCTTCTTCGTCGGTCATCCAGGGGGCCCGGTAGTCGTGGTTGCCGAAGATATAGAGGCAGGGCGGGGATACATGGGTGAAGGCGCGGGAGAGGAAGTCAAGGTTCGCCCGGGAGGGAAAGTCTATGATGTCGCCGGTAAGGACCACGGCGTCGGCGTCCCTGGCCCTGTCGATCATATCCAGGAGGGCAGCCTCCAGGGCACCGGGGTGGCCGTTTGAAAACATGCCGTCCCGGACGCGGGCGTGGGCGTTGTATTGATCGTCGTCCCGCTCATCGGCCAGGCTTACGTGGCTGTCCGTGATCTGGCAGACGGTGACCGGGCGGTCAAGGCCGGGCATGGGCACCCGGATGGTCTGTTCTGTGACGGTCATGCCGCTCCCCTCCCCTACGCTTCGTGTACCCGTTTGCCGGAGATGTGCTCCGGAATCAGCTCGATGCAGGCCACGCCGGGGCCGGAGTGAAGGATCTCCGATTCGATATAGGCGGAGTCCTGGGTGAACTTGTAGGACAGGGCCCGGGAGAGGGACAGGCACTTTTCGTGATCCTGAACCAGGCGGGCCCGGCCGAACACGATGACGCTTTGGAAAGTGAGGGCCCAGTCGCCGTCCTTATGGACGCCGGAGTCTATGACGCAGTAGGACACCTTGTCGCACTTCTCTATGGCGTCCAGCTTGTGGCCGGTCCTGCCGCAGTGGAAGTAGATGTGGCCATCGTCCGCCCAGTAGTGGTCGATGGGCAGGGCGTAGGGGTAGCCGTCATCCCCTATGACGCTTAAAACCCCCCGCTTTTCCTCCCGGAGTACCCGGACACATTCGTCCAGGGTCAGGGCCTGTTTTTTGCGCAGCATTTCACGGAACATGTCAATCCCTCCTGTATACGTTTTGGCCCCCCACCCAAGTCTCAAGGACCTGAATGGAGTGGATGTCTGCTGGGTGTACGGCGAGGGGGCTTTGGGACAGTACGGTGAAGTCCGCCAGCATGCCGGGGAAGATCTTCCCCTTCTCCCCCTCCTCAAAGCTCATGTAGGCGCTGCCGGAGGTGAAGAGGTCAAGAGCCTCTTCGGGCGTGAACGCCTCGCCGGGCAGGTAGGGGCCGGCGCCGTCCAGGGAGGCGCGGGTGACGGCGCACTGTATGCCCCGCATCACGTCCGGCGGCTCCACGGGGCAGTCGCTGCCCCCGGACACGGGGACGCCCAGGGAGGAGAGGGTGCGCCAGGAATAGCTGGAGGAGGCCAGGGTCTCCCCCACCCTGGACAAAACGATGTGGTTGTCGTAGTCCAGGAATATGGGCTGGGCGTAGACCACCAGGCCCATGTCCGCGATGCGGCGGAGCTGATCGGGGCGGGTGATCTGGCAGTGGACGATGCCGTGGCGGGCGTCCGGGCGGGGATGGGCCGCCTGGGCGGCGGAGAGGGCGTCCAGCACCCGGTCCAGGCACCTGTCCCCTATGGCGTGGACGGCGATCTGCATGCCGTGGGCATGGGCATAGGAGACGAGGGCGTTCATTTCATCCGGGGTAAAGAGGGAGAAGCCGGAGGTAGCGGGGTCGTCGGCGTAGGGCCGGGACAGGTGGGCGGTGCGGCCCCCGAGGGAGCCGTCGCCGAGGAGCTTTAAGGGGCCGATGACAAAGCGGCCAGTCTCCGGCAGGGACGGCATCTCCTCCTCCACGAAGGCGCGGAGGGCGGGAAGGGTGGTGAAATTGGCCTGCTCCCGGACCCGGAGGGTGAGAAGGCCGGCTTTTTCAAGGGACAGATAGGCCCTGTCCACGGCCTGGGGCGGAAGGCCCGGAAACACGCAGTAGTCGTCGGTCTGGACGCTGGTGAGGCCGTAGGCGTGGCAGGCGGCCTGGGCTTGTATGAGCATGTCCTGAATATCTGACTCCGTGGGGGCGGGGATGCGGCGCTGGGCCAGGTCGATGGCGTTGTCGAAGAGGAGGCCGTTGGGCACGCCGCCGTCCCTGCCGATGGCCCCGCCGGGGGGATCGGGAGTGTCGGACGTGATGCCGGAGAGCCGGAGGGCCAGGGAGTTTACGCACCAGACGTGGCCGCAGGCCCGGGAGAGGGCGATGGGAAAGGAAGTGGATACGGCGTCAAGGTCGAATCGGGTGGGCATGCGGGACACGTCCGCAAAATAGTCCTGGTTCCAGCCCCGGCCCCGAAGCCACTGGCCCGGGCGGGGCGGATGGGAACAAGCGAAGTCTCTGACCGCGCAGAGCAGGGCGGAAAGACTGCCGGTGGCACCGGACAGCTGGGCGGAGAGAAGGGAGGAGCCGAAGCCCAGAAGGTGCATGTGGGAGTCGTTAAAGCCCGGGGAGACGAAGCGGCCGGAAAGGTCTATGACCTCGTCCCCCTCCTCGCGGAGGGAGAGCACGGCCTGGTCTGTGCCCACGCGGGTGAAGCGGCCGTTTTCCACGCAGAAGGCCTGGGCGGGGCCAGAGGGGGTGTATACGTCGCCGTGGAGGAAGAGGGTCTTCATGGGATCACGCTCCTTTGGCGGGAGGTTTGAGGGCCGCCGCGGCGGCCAGGGTGACCATCTCCGACAGGGAATGGCACAGCCAGAGAAGGGACGGGTCGATCCGGGGCAGAATGAGGATGGCGAGGGGCGGCAGTACGCAGGCCCGGAGGAGGGAGACAAGCAGCGAGCGGCCCGCCCGGGCGGTGGACTGGCAGTAGGATATGGCCAGTATATTGAGGCCGGCGGCGAAAAAGCCGGGGAAGTAGAGCCGGCTCACCCGGGCGGCGAAGAGGCGAAGGGGCATGTCGTCCGGGGTGAAGAGGGCGTAGAAGGCCCGGGAGAACAGGCAGGAGAGAAGGGACGCCGCCGCGCCCAACGCCAGCACGATCAGGGAGGAGAAGCGGGCCAGGGCCCGGGCGTCCCCTTTCCGGTCCGCGAACCAGAGGCAGCTGAAGGCGGGCTGGAGGCCCTCGGCGATGCCCAGGAAGGCCGTGAGGATGATGAGGGACAGATAGCCCACGATCAGATAGGCCGCCAGGCCCTCTTCTCCGTATCCATACTGAATGATACCATAATTTACGAAAAATGCAATCATTCCGATGGTGAATTCCATGATAAATGAGGGCAGTCCAGATGGAGGAACCGGGGAAAGAGGGAGACCCGGGCGTGGGAGACGCCCAGGCGCAGGCGGCCGCCCCGGCGGAGGAAGTGGGGAAGGAGTATGGCCACGCTGACCGCCGGGCCGATGCCGGTGGCCAGGGCCGCGCCACGGATGCCCATGGAAAGGGGATACATAAAGAGCCAGTCCGGGAAGATGTTGGACAGGGAGCCGGCGGCCAGGGCTACCATGGCCAGGCGGGGACATTGGTCGTTTCGGGCCATGCCGCCAAGGAAGAAGCTGAACAGGAGAAAGGGCGAGAGGGTGAGTATGGTGTCCATGTACTGGGCGGCGGGCTCATGGACCTCTCCCCTGCCCCCTAAAAGGTCGCAGAGGGGATGAAGGAATACACGGCCAAGAAGGGCGATGAGAAGGCCGAAGAGGGCGGTCAGGAGCAGGCCGCTCTGGAAGGCCCGGTTGGCCTCCCGGGGCCTTTGCTGGGCCAGGGCGGCGGAGAGCACCACGCCAACGCCGGAGGCCAGGGCCAGGGACAGGGCGATCAGGATCTCGATCAGCGGCACGGCGGCCCCGGCGGCGGCCATGGCCCGGGAGCCCAGGCGGTGGCCGATGAACACGCCGTCCACGATGAAGTAGACGGAATTGACCAGAAGGCCCGCCATTTGAGGCAGGGCGCAATGGACGAAGAGGCGGGCGGGTTTTTGTTCGTACATGATATCCCCTCCAGAATGAAAAAAACAGCCTGAGAGATGCGATCTCCCAGGCTGTTATCCTTCCGTGTTCCCCTTGCGGGGCGCTTCATCTCGGTCCAGGCCGGCGGACGCCGCGGAACCCTATAAAGCTGTGCGTATGCGGTTGTGTGGGGCGGTCAGAGGGTGCGCTCGTCGCCCATGAAGAACAGGGCCACGGTGCCGGGGCCGGTGTGGGAGCCGATGAGGTTGCCGATGGAGGTGATGACCACCTTGCCGTCCATATGGGGGCAGTGGGCCTCGATCAGGTCCGCCACGGCACGGGCGTCGTCGTAGCAGGCGGAGTGGGTGATGAACACCTTGCCGGTGTAGTTTTCGCCGCCCTGGGCGTGCTCGAACATCTTTTCGGCGATGGCGTGGATGACCTTCTTTTTGCCGCGGATCCGCTCCCGGGGGATGAGCTTGCCCTCGGAGTTGACGTTGAGCAGGGGGCAGATATTGAGGGCGCCACCCACCACTGCGGAGAAGCGGCTGACCCGGCCGCCCCGCCAGTAGCTGGTGAGGTCTGTGGAGAAGAACCAATGGTGGAGGTGGAGGCGGTGGTCAAGCACCCACTGGGCGTTTTCGTCTATGGGCATGCCTGAGAGGCGGTTGTCGTCGGCCAGTATGGTGAGCAGGCCGAAGCCGCCGGAAGCCGCCAGGGAGTCGATGACGATGATCTTGCGGTCCGGGTATTTTTCCTGCATCTGGGCCTGGGCCACTTTTGCGGCGTTGTAGGTGCCGGAGATGCCGGAGGAGAGGGCCAGGTGGAGTATGTCGCGCCCGGAGGCCAGGATAGGATCGAACATGTCTACGTACTGGTCCACGTTTACCGCGGAGGTGGTGGGCATGGCCCCGTCCTTGATCATCTGGTAGAATTTGTCGAAGGGGATGGTCTGGCCCAGGTCGTCGGGGTACTCCGTGCCGTTTATGGTGTAGTGGAACATGGCGAAGGGGATGTTCCGCTTTTGGATGGTTTCAAGGGAAAGATCCGCCGAGGAACAGCAGGTCACTACGTAATCGCTCATATGTCGCACCTCTCTCGTTCAGTTTGGAACCATGATGGGATTATGGTATCATGTCATCGTTAAATCACAAGGTGAAGGAGGTAAAGCTACGGGGGTTCATTTGCCGTCCCTGGCGGCGAAGGGGGTGCGGTCCTGGCCGAGACTGGAGAACGCCAGGGGGCTCACCTTGACGCCGGGGCCGAAGACCACTTCGTCCAAATTGCCGCAGCCGTCGAAGGCCCAGGCGCAGATCTCTTTAAGGCCGCTGTTGCAGATGACGGTCTTAAGGCGCTGGCAGTCCTTGAAGGTGAAGGGGACGATGGAGCGGATGCGGTCGGTGAGGATGATGGTCTCGATGCCGCTCCTGGCGAAGGCGTACTGCCACATGTCCTCCAGGGACTCGGGGAGGCGGATCTCATGGAGCTGATCGCAGCCGTCGAAGGCGCAGGAGCCGATGGCCCTGACGCAGTCGGGGATTTTGACGGACCTGATCTCGCTGTGGCCCTTGAACAGGTCGTCGCCCAGGACGGTCACGTCCATGCCGCCGTATTGGGCGGGGATGACCACGTCGGGCTCGTCGCCCTCGTAGGACATGACGGCGTAGGTGCCGTCGAAGTATTCTTCAAAGCGGAATTCCTGCATAGCGAATATCCTCCTTGGATGGTTGATACGATGTACGCCTGCGTGATGGGGGTTGGGAGGACGGATTGCTTCGTCGCTTCGCTCCTCGCAATGACATGGGATTTGACGCCACGGCAAGGGGCCATGAAGGGATCGTCAAATGATCCGTATCCTCAAACGATCCCATAGGGAAAGGGGCGATTGTCAGAGAAGGCCCAGGCAGGCCTCGCAGATGAGGGCGGCGGCACAGGCCGCGGCGGCCACCGCCAGGAGGGGCTTTTTCATATAGGCCAGGGAAAAGGCGGCCACGAAGCCCAGTACGGCGGAGAGAGGAGAGGCGGTGGTATCCAGGATGGCCGGGACGGTCATGGCGGAGAGCACCGCGTAGGGGGCGTAGTAGAGAAAGCTGGCGAGAAAGCGGGACTTGACCCGGCCCCGTATGGCCGCCAGGGGGATCGAGCGGATGAGGTAGGTGACCAGGGCCATGACGAATATGGCCAGGAGGAGATAGGCGCTCATTTTTCCACCTCCACCGGCTTTTTGAGGGCCGCCAGGGCCGCCGCCGCCACGGCGCAGAGGATCACGGAAAAGCCGCTGGTGATGCCGGAAAAGAGGGGCACGTAACGGAACACACAGGACAGCACCACCGCCGCCACGGCGCAGAGGGCCACGCCCCGGTTTTCGCGGGCCACGGGCACCACGATGGCGATGAACATGCCGTACATGGCGATGGACAGCACCCCGGCCACGGTGGAGGGCATCAGGTCGCCGGCCACGCAGCCTATGACCGTGCCCAGCACCCAGGCGAAAAAGGATTCAAGCTCCATGCCCAGAAAGTAGGACGGGGTCAGGGGCTCGGTGCGGGCAGAGGCTACGGCGAACACCTCGTCGGTCATGACGAAGGCGGCGGCCAGGCGCTTCGGGAGTGTGAACCGGCTCCTGTCCAGCTTTTGGGAGATGGCCAGGGACATGAGGGCGTAGCGGATGTTGATGACCAGCTGGGTCAGGGCCATTTCCGCCATGCCGCCGTGGGCCGCGATGATGGACAGGCCCGCCACCTGACCGGCGCTGGTGACGTTGACGGCGGAGATGAGGGCCGCGATGCCCGGGGACAGGCCCATGGAGGCGGCCATGAGGCCGAAGCCTATGGACACCGCCGCGTAGCCCAGGGCGATGGGCACGGCGTCCTTGAGGCCCTGAATAAAGTGCTGTTTGTGCATGCGCGTATCTTTCCTTCGTTTGTTCCTATGATTATACCACACATGATGGGGGTATGCAAAGAAAAGTTTTCTGTATCGTTGACAGGCGGGAAAGGGTCATGCTACAATGGCGGAAGGATGGAGTATCGTGGNNTCGCTTCGTTCCTCGGGGTGACAACGGGGATGGGTCATAACGCAGTCAAAGGAGGCGTGGGTATGCTGCGATTGGATTCCGGGGCCACGGCGGAGGAAAGGCTGGATCGGTTTTTGAGGGATTCCTTTGGAGAGGGAGGATATCTGCCCTGCTCGTTTCGCTATCGTGGCGCGTCGTCCCGGGAGATACTGAAGGACTGGAAGCGGCGGGAGGCGGACGGGGCGGTGGAATACATCGCTCCGGACGGCATGACCGCCCGGGTGGAGATCAAACGGTTTGAGGACTTTCCGGCGGCGGAGTGGCTGTTGACCTTTGAGAACCGGGGAAAGGCGGACAGCGGCATACTGTCGGAGGTCAACGCCCTGGACGCATACGTGGAGATGGCCCCCTTCCGGACGGCGGGGACCCGGCAGTACGGGGGCCTTGACAACATACTCTATTACAGCGGCGGGTCGGACTGCAAGGCGGACGACTTCATCCCCTGCATGGAGATTTTGCACCACATATCGGTGCGGCAGGAGATGGAGTTTGAAAGCCGGGAGGGGCGGCCCACCTCCGGCTCCCACGGGTCGTTCCCCTACTTCAACCTCAAGACGCTGGATCAGGGGGTGTTTTTCGCCATCGGCTGGTCCGGGCAGTGGAAGATGAAAATGGAGACCCGGCAGAGGGAGACGGAGGACGGCCCTGCGGCCTTCCGGTTCGCCGGGGGCATGCCGGGGGTAAGGACGATTCTTCACCCGGGCGAGAGGATCCGCACGGCAAGGATACTGTGGATGCCCTGGAAGGGGGACATCGGGGACGCTCGCAATATGAGCCGACGGTTCATGCTCAAATACCACACGCCCCACGTGGACGGCAGGCCCGCGGTGCTTCCCCTGAGCGTGCAGACCTGGGGATATGACCAGGAGACCAACAAAAAGGAGATCGACCAGGCCAGAAAGAGCGGTTTGCCCTTTGACGCCTTTTGGGTGGACGCGGGGTGGTACGGCCCCTCGGGCACCCAGTGCGCCAACCCCAGAAGCAACGACTGGAGCGACCACGTGGGCTGGTACAGCCACGATCCGTCCCGATACCCCGGGGGCCTGGGGGCGGTGGGAGAATATGCCCACGGGGCGGGGATGCGGTTTTTGCTTTGGCTGGAGCCGGACCGGGCGGTGGTGGGCACCCCCACCCAGAGCGCCCATCCGGAGTATTACATGGCCCATCCCATTGGAAATTCCAGACTTTTGAACCTGGGGCGGGAGGACGCCTACGAGTGGGCCCTGGGGATGCTGACGGAGAAGATAGAGAAGTATCGCCTGGATATCCTGCGCATCGACTACAACGCGGGTCAGGCGGCGGCCTGGGAGAAGGAGGACGGGGAGGACCGGCAGGGCATGACCCAGATCCGGTGCGTGGAGAACTTTTACCGGCTGTGGGACGAACTCTTGAGGCGGTTCCCCCATCTTCTCATCGACAACTGCGCCTCCGGCGGGCGGCGGCTGGACTTTGAGGCCAACAGCCGGAGCGTGAGCCTGTTCCGGACGGATTATCTGTGCTACGCGGACTGCGACCCGGTGGGCATGCAGTGCCAGACGGCGGGGCTGGCTCCCTTTGTGCCGTTAAACGGCGTGACGCTGGTGGGCGGGATGAGCTGGTATCGGTTTATATCCTTCCTGACGGCGGGGCTGGGCGTGGAGCCGGAGACCATTGAGACGGCCATGGAGACGGAGGAAGGGAAAAAGACCCTTCAAAGGATGCTGTATGTATATACCCGGGCCCGGCCCATACTGACGGGGGACTTTTATCTCTTTACCGCGGCCAATATCGACCAGAGGGAATGGTTCGCCTACGAGGCGGTGAGGCCCGAGACCGGGGAGGCGTTTGTGGTGTCCGCCCGGCGGAGGGAGTGCCCCATGACGGCGGCGTGCTATCAGCTCAAGGGCCTTGACAGAGGCGCCGTGTACGCCCTGGAGGACGGGGAGACGGGGGATATGCTGGGCGATATGACCGGGGAAGAGCTGATGGAAAAGGGACTGCGCGTAGCGCTGGACGCGCCGGAGAGCGCGAAGATCGTATTGATCACAAAGAAATAGGAGGGCGGGGACATGGCGGGCACGTTTGAGATACGAAAAGACGGGTTTTACTTAAATGGGGAGAAGTTCAGGCTCCTGGCCGGGGCGGTTCATTATTTCCGGGTGCCCCGGGAGTATTGGCGGGACAGGCTACAAAAGCTCAAGGCCTGCGGGTTCAACGCCGTGGAGACCTATATCGCCTGGAACGCCCACGAGAAACGGGAAGGCCAATTCGACTTCGGCGGCATGCTGGACGTGGCGGCGTTTTTGAAGGAGGCCCAGGAGCTGGGGCTGTGGGCCGTGGTGCGGCCCGGGCCGTACATCTGCTCGGAGTGGGAGTTCGGCGGACTGCCCTGGTGGCTGTTAAGCAAACCGGGGATCAGGCTCCGGTGCATGAACGGGCCGTATATGGAGGCGGTGGACGCCTTCTTTGACCGGCTGATGGAGGAGATCGCGCCGCTTCAGATCACAAGGGGCGGGAACATCCTGATGATGCAGGTGGAGAACGAGTACGGAAGCTACGGGGACGACAAGGAATATCTGACCGCCATAAGGGATGGGCTGATCCGGCGGGGCGTGGACGTGCCCCTGTTTACGTCGGACGGGGCCACGGACTTCATGCTGACCGGCGGGACGCTGCCGGATGTGCACAAGACGGCCAACTTCGGGGCCCGGGCGAAGGAGCAGTTCATAAAGCTCCGTCAGTTCCAGCCGGACGGGCCGTTGATGTGCGCGGAGTTCTGGAACGGGTGGTTCGACCACTGGACGGAGGCCCACCACGCCAGAAAGCCCGAGGAGTCGGCCCAGAGCCTGAAGGAGATATTGGAGGCGGGGGCCAGCCTGTCCTGCTACATGTTCCACGGGGGCACCAATTTCGGGTTTATGAACGGGGCCAATGGCATGACCGGCGAGGACGGACGGATATTCTACGAGCCCACCATAAACAGCTACGACGACGACGCGCCGGTGAACGAATGGGGCGGGCTGACGAAGAAGTATGAACTGTTTAAGGAGATATTGGCGGGGCCCGGGGGCGAGCCGGAGCCGACGGCGAGGAAGGCGTATGGACGGCTCGTGCCCGTAGGCTGGGCGGATCTGCTGGACAACGCAGACAAGCTGGCCAAGCCCGTGAAGGCGGCGTCGCCCCTGACCATGGAGGAGCTGGGGCAGGGGTATGGATTCGTGCTGTACAAAACCCATGTGCTGGGGCCCCGGGAGGAGATGCCGCTGGTGATCCAAGAGGTGCGGGACCGGGCGCACATATTCGTGAACGGGGAATTAAAGGGCATCCAGTACCGGAACGACCATGAGGCCAACGTGAAGCTGGCCGTGCCCAAAGAGGGCGCGGACGTGGCGGTGCTGGTGGAGAACATGGGCCGGATCAATTACGGGTACAACCTGATGGATAAAAAGGGCGTGACGGAGGGCATCCGGCTGGGGCAGGCGTTTGTGTACGGCTGGGAGCAGTACGCCCTGGGGATGGAGGATATCAGCGGCATCGAGTATCGGGCTGGGCGGACAGCGTTTGGCGGCAGGCCGGTAATGCTTAAATATGAGCTGGATATAGAGGACGAGCCCGCGGACACCTTCGTGAAGCTGCCTTCCTTCAGCAAAGGCGTGATATTCGTAAACGGGAAGCCCCTGAGCCGATACTGGAAGGTGGGGCCGCAGAAGTCGGCCTATCTGCCCGCGCCGTTTTTGCGGCGGGGGGTCAACGACCTGGTGGTGCTGGAGCTGGACGGGTACGAGTCCGACGAAATGCGCCTGG
>CADAGW010000080.1 GCA_902787475.1 uncultured Eubacteriales bacterium | reverse complement strand
GAAAAAAGAAGAAAAGCCAAAGGAAAAGCCGGCTGCACAAACCGGAACCACTGAGCTTCAGCTCTGCTTTGTAAATATTGATGGTGACGGCTCTGTTGTACGCCAGGTTATTAAGCGTAAGGTTGCTAAGAGCGATTCTCCGCTCACAACTGCCATAAATCTCCTGCTTCAGGGACCAGATACAACTCTTTCTGCAGAACGCAACTGTATGACTCTTATTCCGTCGGGAACTAAGCTTTTAAGCGCTAAGGTTTCTGGTGGTGTTGCTTATTTGAATTTCAACGAGAATTTCGAAATCAATACTTATGGTGTTGAAGGCTATATTCATCAGCTGGAGCAGATTGTATACACTGCTACTTCATTTTCTACAGTAAATAGTGTTCAGTTTTTAATTGAAGGACAGAAAAGAGATTATCTTGGAAGCGAAGGCCAGGATGGCGCCGAACACGATACCCAGGATCGTCAGTACGATCGGGGCAACAATAGTGGTACTCATTCTCTTACTTCGCCTCCCTTACCAAACTTTCAGACCGGAGAAGCCCATAAACGCCAGGGCGATCAGGCTGGCGGCCACCAGGGCGATGGGGAATCCCTCAAAGCTCTTGGGGCACTTGCCGAACTCCATGCGCTCGCGGACGCTGGCAAACAGGACGATGGCCACCAGGAAGCCGATGCCGCCGCCGATGCCGTAGGTCAGGCTCTCTGCGAAGGTGTAACCCTTCTGGGTGTTCTGGAGCACCACGCCCAGCACGGCGCAGTTGGTGGTGATCAGGGGCAGGTACACGCCCAGAGCCTCATAGAGGGAGGGCACGGACTTCTGCAGGAACATCTCCACGAACTGGACCAGGGAGGCGATGACCAGGATGAAGGTAACGGTCTGGAGGAACTCCAGGGTGCCGCCGCCGCCATACTGCCGCTCCAGGATGAACTTGTTGATGGGCCAGTTGACCGCGGAGGCCACGCCCATGACGAAAATAACTGCCATGCCCATACCAAGGGCGGTGTCTACCTTCTTGGAGACGCCCATGAAGGGGCAGATGCCCAGGAACTGGGACAGGACGAAGTTGTTGACGAGCACAGCGCCCAGAGCGATGGACAGCAAACTAGCGATACTTGCAGGCATTACTTCGCCACCTCCTTCGTCTTCTTAGGCTTGTTCATGAAATACTGCACGGCCGCGATGACCACGCCCAGGGTGAGGAAGCCGCCCACGGGGAGGATCATGCCCAGGGCCACGGTGTCGGGGGGCAGGATCTGGATGCCCTTGCCGCCGTTGAGCAGGCCGCCGCCGAAGGTGCCGGCGCCCAGGAACTCACGGATGACGCACATGATGGTCAGGGCGACCATGTTGCCGAAGCCCTGGAAGATGCCGTCAAGGGCGGAAGCGCCGATGCCGTTCTTGGAGGCGAAGCCCTCGGCACGGCCCAGGATGATGCAGTTGACGACGATCAGGGGGATGAACAGGCCCAGGCTCTTGGACAGGGCCGGCACAAAGGCCTTCAGCAGCAGGTCCACCATGGTCACGAAACTGGCGATGACCACGATGTAGCAGGCGATACGGACCTTGTTGGGGATGATCTTGCGCAGGGCGGAAATAACCACGTTGGCGCAGGTCAGGATGATCAGAACGGACAGGCCCATGCCTAAGCCGTTGAAGAGGGAGGTGGTGATAGCCAGGGTGGGGCACATACCCAGCAGCTGGACTAACACGGGGTTCTGGGTAATCAGGCCGTCCCAAAATTGTTTCTTTACATTCATTCTTTTGGTCCCTCCTTAACCCAGAGTCTCAACGACCGCGATGGCGGCGTTGACGCCGTCGCAGACCGCGCGGGAGGTGATGGTGGAGCCGGTGATGGCGTTGATCTGGTAACCGTCCTTGGTCACGCCGATGGTACCGTTCACACCCTTGAACTGGGCCTGCCACTCAGGATCGGTGGACTTGGAGCCCAGGCCGGAGGTCTCCGCGTGGGAGATGATGGCGATGCCGGTGACGTTGCCTTCGTTGTCCACGCCGGCCATCATGTCCAGGGCGCCGCCGAAGCCGTTGGGGGACATGGTCTCCACAACATAGCCCTCGTCAGCGGCCTTGTACACGGCCTTCACGGGGACGGAGACGCCGGTGACGTCCACGGTGACGGGGTCGCCGCTGTACTGGTCGGTGACGTCCTCATAGTCGCCGTCGATGGGCATGACCGTGCGCAGGGACTCCTGAACGGTCTTTTCCGTGTTGGCGGCGATGGGGCCCACGGTGACCTGATTGATCAGGCCCAGGATCGCCGCGGAGACCAGGCAGATCACAGCCAGGACGATCACGAGGCTGGCCATGCTGGCTTGCTTCTTCGCTTCACTCATGCCTCAGAGCCCTCCTTTGCTGCTTTTTTCGCTGCCTTGGCCGCTTCCTTCTCAGCCTGACGCATTTCCTTGGTCACGCCGAAGCGGGCAGGCATGGTGGCCTTGTCGATGAGCCACACCAGGATGTTCATCACCAGGATGGAGTAGCAGACGCCCTCGGGATAGCCGCCGAAGTAGCGGATGAAGACCACGAGGAGGCCCGCGCCGATGCCGAAGATGATCTCACCCTTGGGGGTGTTGGGGCTGGTGACATAGTCGGTGGCCATGAAGAAGGCGCCCAGGAAGAGGCCGCCGGCGAAGATCTCGCGGAGCATCCAGACGAAATCGAAGTGGCCGCCGCTGCGGGAGAAGATCAGGGTCAGTACGGCGACGGTGGCGATGTAGGCCACGGGGATCCGGGGACGGATGACGCCCCGGCAGATCAGGTAGATGCCGCCGATGAGCAGGGCGATGGCGGAAACCTCGCCCACGGTGCCGCCGATGTTGCCGATGAACATATCACCCAGAGAGAACTGGCTGGTAGTCAGATTCAGCGCGTCCTCGGCGTTCTTCATGTAGTCGATGGACAGGGGGGTGGCGCCGGTGAAGGCGTCGATGTAATCCTGGCCCACGCTCATGCCCAGAGGGGCCCAGTTGGCCTGACCGGGCAGCGCCCAGGTGGTCATGGGAACGGGGTAGCTGAGCATCAGGAAGGCACGGCCCGCCAGAGCGGGGTTGAGGAAGTTGGTGCCCAGGCCGCCAAAGAGCTGCTTGACGATGACGATGGCGAAGAAGTCGCCGATGATGATCGTCCAGTAGGGCAGGGTGACGGGGCACACGAAGACCAGCAGCACGCCGGTGATGGCGGCGGACAGGTCCTTGCAGGGGATGGGCTTGTGCATGAGCTTGCAGTAGCCCCACTCAAAAATCTCGCAGAAGATGACAGACACGATGGTCTGGATCAGGGCGCGGAATCCGAAGACGTAGATACCCATCGCCATAGCGGGGATCAGGGCGATCAGCACGTCCCGCATCAGGCTCTGGGTGCCGACGGGATGCGACGCATGAGGCGAGGAGGCTACGCTCAGTTTTAATTCATCCATGCTGTAGTGACCTCCTTACTTCTTGGCCGCCGCTTGGCGGATGGCGAATTTCGCGGTACGGAACTGCTGCACCAGGGGGATGCGGGCCGGGCAGATAAACTGGCAGCAGCCGCACTCCATGCAGTCCATGATCCGCAGCTCCTCCACCTCGCTCCAGCGGCGCTGCTTGCCGTACATATTCATGAAGACGGGGGTCAGGTGCATGGGACATACGTTCACGCACCGGGCGCAGCGGATGCAGGTGGGATTGGGATCGGTCTTGGGCATCTCGTCCTTGCTCAGGACCAGGATGCAGTTGCTGGCCTTGCCCATGGTGACGGACATATCGTACTGAGCGAAGCCCATCATGGGACCGCCAGCGATGACCCGGGCGGGAGTCCCCTTGAAGCCGCCGGCCTCTTCGATGAGGTGGGAGAAGGGGGTGCCCAGGGGGGCGATGAGGTTCACGGGGTCGTTGACGGCGCCGCCGGTGATGGTGATGACTCTCTGGAAGAGAGGCAGACCGTTGGCGACAGCGTCGTAAATGGCGGCGGTGGTGGCGGCGTTGAACACGCAGCAGCCAACGTCGGCAGGCAGTTTTCCGGGAGGCACCTCACGGCCGGTGATGGCCTGGATGAGCTGCTTCTCAGCGCCCTGGGGGTACCGGGTGCGCAGATCCTTGACGGTAACGTCCTTGGCATCGCCCAGGAGCTCTCTCAGGTGGGCCACAGCGTCCATCTTGTTGTTTTCGATGCCGATGTAAGCGTGGTCCAGCTGCAGGGCCTTCATGATGAAGCGCACGCCGCCGATGATCTTTTCGCCGTGCTCCAGCATCAGGCGGTGGTCCGCGGTGATGTAGGGCTCACATTCCGCGCCGTTGATGATGATGGTGTCGGCCTTGCCAACTGCGGAGCTGATCTTGACGTGGGTGGGGAAGCCCGCGCCGCCCATACCGGTGCAGCCAGCGTCACGAATGATGTCGATGATCTCCTGGGGAGTCAGGGCATCCACGTTCTCTCTGGGCTTGCAGTCGGGGTGCAGGGTGTTCTGGAAATCGTTCTCGATCACCACGGACATCGTAGGTGTTCCGCCGGTGCCGGGACGGGGCTCAACGGCCTTGACGGTGCCGGAGACACTGGCGTGGATGGGCGCGCCCAATCCGGCCGTCTCACCGATCACCTGACCGACCATGACAGTGTCGCCCTTGGCGACCACGGGCTTGCAGGGGGCGCCGATGTGCATGGACATCGGGATGACCACCTCAGCCGGGGCCTTGTTCAAGGGTCTGATCGGTTTATGCTCGCTGAGTTCCTTGTGCTCGGCGGGGTGAACGCCGCCGTAAAACAATTGCTTCATAGCATCACCTCTGTTTTTCCTTGCCAAATTCTCTTTTTCCCCATTGGACGCACCGTTCTCCCCGGAACGGAGCCTCCCGGTCCGTTTTTTCGGAGGGCCGAAAAAACCGCCGGCAGGTCCCGTTGGCAGGGCCGCGGCATCGTCCTTTGAATCAGTCCGCAGACAGACTAAAACATATATTATAATAAGCCCAACAGTGTAAATTGTCCAGAGGTTTTCCAAAGAAAAATCAGCGACTTTTGGAAAAAAAGGCGGTTTCTTGTGAAAAGGAATCGAACCCTCCACGGTTGCCCATTGCTAACTTCCGGCTTATCCTTTTCTTTCCTGCAGATATTTGTTATACTAGGGAAAGAAACGATGAAACTGCGCGAAGGAGGACCTGGTATGAGCGGGAAACAGCGGTGGTCGGTGTTGGGGGATTCCATCTCCACCTTTCAGGACGTGACGCCTCCCGGCGGGGTGTATTACGCCCCCTCCTCCGGCCCGGTGACGGGGGTGAACGCTGTGGAGGACACCTGGTGGCACAAGGTCATCACCGCAAAAGGCGGGGCGCTCCTGGCCAACAACTCCTGGTCGGGGAGCACCGTGGCGGAGTCGGGGAACCTGGGAGCGGCGTCGGTGAGCCGCATCCGCAAGCTGGGCCCCGACGGAGCCAGCCCCGACGTGGTGCTCATTTTTACGGGCCTCAACGACGTGAGCCGGTACGTCCCCCTGGAGACCTTCCGGGCGGACTATGAACGCATGGTCCGGCGGGTGCTGGACCGCTACCCCGCCGCCCAAGTCCTGTGCGGCACCCTGGCCACGGGGTACATCGGCCGTCCCCTTTTCCCCAAGCTGACCAAGTTCGGCGGACGGCTGGAGGGATACAACCAGGCCATCCGGGAGGCGGCGGCCGCTGCCGGGGGGATGGTTGTCGATCTGGCGGCTTTGGGGGAGGAGTATGAGTCCATGGACGGCATCCACCCCAGCGGGGTGGGAATGGGGCAGGTGGCTGAGATGTGGCTGCGGTGTTTGGGGGAGTTGGGGTTCTGCGTGGGCCACTGATCAATATATTAGATCATGCTGGGGGAAATGCAATGGGAATTGCAGGGAGGCCATTCCTTCCGGGAGAAACGTATTGCATTTTTCGCTTTGGAAACGTATAATGGAATCGTAGTAATAGCAAATGAAACCAACCGGTTATCCTGATTACGGGGAGGGAGCGACATGGCCCTGACGGCACAGCAGAAACAAATCTTAAGGGAAAAAATTGCTTCGGGTCAAATCATGTTGAGCAAGCGCGAGGACAAAATGACGCAAAGCTTCCGCGCTTCTGTCGACAGATCCATCCGGCGGAAGCAGAGGAACAATCATCCAGTCGCCAGGTATGATATCGCCGCCCGCAGGGCGTATCTGGAGTATCCCGACGGGAGCCGCCGCTATGTTGACACAGTCTGACCGTTTATTCAAGCCGGAGCTGGTGGTTTTTGCCGGGCCCAACGGGTCGGGGAAGTCCACCATGACGGTTCCGCCATGGATCAAGGGAGTGTATATCAACGCGGATGACATCCAGCGAGAAGAAAGGATCGACAACCTAACTGCGGCAAGAAAAGCAGAGGCCCTTAGAACCGCTCTGCTGGAACAGCATAGGACCTTCACCTTCGAGACCGTCCTCTCCACCCGGCGAAACCTTGACCTGATGCGTCGAGCCAAAGACGAGGGCTATTTTGTTCGGGGATATTTCATCCTGACCTGCGATCCCATGCTGAATGTAGCGCGAGTCTCCTCTCGAGTCTCAGACGGCGGACACGATGTTCCGACAGATAAGATCGTAAGCCGATACCACAAAGCGCTAAAGAATATTCCGGAATTTGTTGCCCTGTGCGATATTTGCCACGTCTATGACAATACCGTCGAGGCATTTCGAATTTGCAGGAAGCACAAAGGGTCCCTCACCCTGTATAGCAATGAGGTTTGGACCGAAGCGCAGGTCCGGGCACTGATTTTTGGAACATGAAGATTCCCCCGCTTCGCGGAAGACAGCCGCGAAGCGGGGGGGATTCTGTTTATTCTATGCGATTATTGATAGAAGCCGGCGTCGGCAAGGCTAAGCCTTAAATTATAGCACCCATAATCCCACTCAATTTTAAAATCATTGCAACCGGTCACGTTTAGATCAATATGCACAGGCGCTGATGTTTTTTCATCGTCGGAGAAGAATAAATTTGCTTACCATCCGCAGTAATAGTCATTACAACCCCATAGTCAGACGATACACCCTCCGGCACATACAATGTACCCTTAAATCGACTGTATTGCATGTTTAGCAGATATTCCCATGTGTTATCGCGATTGCTGTTTGTGGCGTCATAAAGTGCAGACCCGTAATCATTCCCATAATTATCAGTCAGATTATTCTGCCTATGTTCAGCACCTCCAATATTCTTCATATCCTTCAACATCACCGTCGGATAATCCAGCTTCCCGTCCATCTTCCCCAGATACACCGTCCAGTTCTGCCCATCCCAATAGACTGCCTTCCCCAGGGCCGAGGACACCGCACGGACAGGGAGGTAAGTGGTGCCGTTGTAGATCATGGGCTCAACTTCATTCCCGTTGGCGTCTGTGGGTTGGATTTTCTTGCCGTCCACAACGATCGTGATCCCGCCGATCCTGACCTGGATGGTTTTTATCGCGCCCGCCGCAAAGGAGGGGACGGCCACCGCCAGTAGCAGCGCCATGGTAACCATGCCCGCGATAAAGGCTCTCCAGTTCTTTCCGTTTTTCATGCTCTGATCCTCCTCATTCTCTTTATTCTAGGAAAGGGTGAAGGAATTCTTAAACTTTTATAAAGAATACACCTTATAAAATCAAAACATAACAAGCAATAAATATCCCCCGGCTCAGCCGGGGGTTTTTCATATGCGGGCCCTGCCCTTGTTTACTAGCTACGCCTAAAGGCGTATGTACGGTCTGGCGCACGCG
>CADAGW010000079.1 GCA_902787475.1 uncultured Eubacteriales bacterium | reverse complement strand
TCGCAATGACATTTGGGGTGATACGGGGATTCTGTTCTGGAGATGGGATACTGTGGATATGGCCGGAGGATGATCGTGCGATTCGATACAAGGGGATAGAAAAAGGCCGCCCGGGTGGGCGGCCTGGATGGGATCGGAGTGGGGATGTCATTCGCCCACGGTGTCATCGGTCTCGAAGGAGACGCCGGGGTGGGCGGCGGCGAAGGCCTCGGCGGTGCTGCCGGTGACGCTGACGAGCGTCAGGTTCGCGCAGCCGTCGAAGGCGTCGTCGGCGATGGCGCAGGCGGCGGGCACCCGAACCACGCGAAGGCCCGTGCAGCCACGGAAAGCGGCGGAGCCAATGCTCTGGCAGGAATCGGGGATATACACGCTGGTGGCGGCGATGCCCTCGAAGGCGGATTCCTCGATCTCCACCGTGCCGGCGGGCAGCCGGAAGTCATAATCGCCGGGCCGGTCATCCTGAGGATGGGCCAGGGAGAGGATCAGGCCCAGCGCGCCGGAACCCAGGGCGGAGCGGACGAGGAGGGCGTCCGTCTCCCGGGAGAACACCGCGGGGGCAGTGATCATCTCGTCCAGGCCGGTAAACAGGGCCCCGTAGAGGGCGTCCACGTCCTCATATGTCCAGGCGGGCTCCTCGGCGCCCATGGCGGCCAGGTAGGGCTTAAAGGGTTCGGAGAGGGCCATGCGGGCGGCCATCATGGTGGCGAAGGCCCGGTTTTTGAGGCCGGAGGGATCGTACAGCGCCGCGGGAGACTGGGCCGCGGCGGCGCGGGCCTCGCTCTGGGCGGCGTCTGCCGTGCCCTGGGCCGCGCGGGATGCGTACCAGGTGAGCAGCCGGTCGCCGTAATACATTTCCACGGCCTTTTCCCCCATGTCCGCCCGGGTGGGATCCACATAGTCGTAGACGCACTCCAGGATCTGGGCCGGCGTGGCCCCGGGGGCCAGGATGCGGAATTCGGGCAGCCGGACGTCGGCGTTCACCTGGGAGAGGCGGTGCTGGAAGGAGGACGCATCCTCCGTGCCTTCGGCAAAGGCGCAGGTGAATACCAGGGACAATATAAGTATAAGGCAGAACGCGGGTCTGAGGGATCTCATATCATTCGCCTCCACGCTTCTATAGAATCATAATAACGCTTGCGGGCGCAGTATGGAAGAAAAGCGTGTTTGTTTTTGGTAAAGTTTCTATGAATTTTTGATACGGCACGCCATGGGTACGCGGCGGAGGCGGCGGGAAAAAATCTCATATACATCCTTGTCAACGAGGGGCGGAGATGATATAATGAAAGTAAGATGGGAAACGATTATGTAAACGCATAACGGAGTGAAGAGCATGAACCGGAAACGGCTGATCGTGGCTGCCAATCTGCTGATCGTGGCGGGAATCCTGCTGTTTGTGGGCCAGTACGCGGCCAGGGAATCCCGAAATATGCGGGCCGCCCAAACGGAAGCGTTTGAGAATATGACGGTGGCCATGGAGAGCGTGACCACCAATTACCTGCTGGGCGAGCAGAGGCTGTGCGACAGCTGGGCCAGCCACATAAACGCAGGCGGCATGACCATCGACGAAGCCCTGGAATATGTGAAGGGCGCCCTGATCCTGCGCGGCACCATGGGGCACATCGTGTATGTGGACGATGGGTCCTATGCGGGGCTGTCCACCAGTCCCCACGCGGACAACGACAGCGATTACAGCGTATCCTACGCAAAGATATCCGTGCTGGGCCAGTGGATCGGTAGCGAGCAGAGGACAAGCGAGGAGGCGGTGAGGCTGACCAGGGCCTATACCAACCCGGTAAACGGCGTGCAGTCCATCGGGTTTTATCACGCCATACATTTGGCAGACGGAGAGGCGACGCGGGAAGCGGCGCTGATCCGCGTGCTTCCGGTGAGCCAGTTCCGGCAGGAATGGGTCTTCCCCACCGAGCAGTATAATATGGCGGACATCGCCCTGATCGACGAGACGGGCAATTACATCATACGGGGCGCCTCCTTTAAGGGCACCAACCTGTTTGAGTTTTACAAATCCTACAACCAGAGCACCTACCTGACCCAGAGCGAATTTGAAAAGACGGTGGTCAGCGGCACCGGAACTATGACCATGCAGAACGCCCATGGGCAGGAATGCCTGATGGCCTATACGCCCATGGAATCCGCCCAGGGATGGGCCATCGTGGCCATGATCCCCGTAAGCCAGATCGTCGAGCCGTCGGTGGACTGGGTGCTGATCGGCATCGTGTCGGCGGGGCTGCTGCTGCTGCTGGTGATGGACATTATGGTGATGATGTATTTCAACCGGCGGGCCGTGCAGGCGGCCATGGAGGCCGAGAGCGCCAACCGGGCCAAGACGGACTTTTTGTCCACCATGTCCCACGACATAAGGACCCCCATGAACGCCATCATCGGCCTGACCACCATCGCGGCCAAGAACGTGGACGACAGGCAGAGCGTGAAGGATTGCCTCAAAAAGATCAATATGGCCAGCGGGCATCTTTTGACGCTGATCAACGACATACTGGATATATCCAAGGTGGAGAGCGGGAAGCTGACGCTGAGCCCGGTGACCTTCTCCATTGTGGAGAGCGCCAACAATCTGGTGAACATATCCCAGCCCATGGTGAAGGAAAAGAACATCGACTTCGATTTCCGGATCAACCGGATAGAGCACGAATACCTCTACGCGGATCAGCTCCGCATCAATCAGATCTTTATCAATCTATTGTCAAACGCCCTCAAATACACCAACCCCGGCGGACGGGTGCACGTGGATCTGAAGGAGGAGACGATCGAGGACGGAAAGAGCGTGCGGCTGACCTACGCGGTGGCGGACACGGGCATCGGCATGACAGACGAGTTCATGCGGAATATGTATCAGCCCTTCTCCCGCCAGACGGACAGCCGGGTCAACGCCATACAGGGCACGGGGCTGGGGCTGGCCATCACCAAGCAGATGATCGAGCTGATGGGCGGCACCATAGACTGTCAGAGCAAGGTAAACGTGGGCACCACCTTCACGGTGACGCTGGATATACCCATCGCGGACAAGGTGGTGGAGGAGATGGTGCTCTCCCCCATCCGCGCCCTGATCGCGGACGACGACGAGGTGCTGCTGGAGACGGCGCTGGACACCCTTATGTCCATCGGCGTGACGGCGGAACCGGCGAAAAACGGGACGGATGCCGTGCAGATGGCCGTCGCCCGCCACAGCCAGGGGCAGGATTACGAGGTGGTGATCCTGGACTGGAAGATGCCGGACATGGACGGTCTGGAGGCGGCCCGGCGGATCCGCCGGGAGGTGGGAAACGGCGTACCCATACTGATCATATCCGCCTACGAATGGTCGGATATAGAGGAGGAGGCCCGAAAGGCCGGTGTGAACGGGTTCGTGAGCAAGCCCCTGTTCCGCTCCACCCTCTACAACAAGATCAGCGAGCTTCTCGGCATGGAGAACGCGGCCCGGGAGACGGAGGACGACAATTCGGACATCGTCGGCATGCGGGTGCTGGTGGCCGAGGACAACGACATCAACTGGGAGATCATATCGATGCTGCTGAGTATGCAGGGCATTCAGAGCACCCGGGCGGAAAACGGCCAGAAGGCGGTAGACGCCATGAAGGCAGCCCGGAGAGGCGACTACGACCTGATATTTATGGACATACAGATGCCGGTGATGAACGGTCTGGAAGCGGCCAGAGCCATACGAAGGCTCAACGACCCCTGGCAGAAGAGCATACCCATCGTGGCCATGACGGCGGACGCCTTCTCCGAGAACGTGGCGGAGTGCCTGGCGGCGGGCATGAACGGGCACATCGCCAAGCCCATCGACATAAAGCTGGTGATCAAGGAGATCCGGAAGATCAAGGAGGGCGCGAGGAAGTAACCGTATCGGTCAGGAGAAACGGATGCACGAAAAAGGCCAGGCTCATACTGACAGGGACTGCGTGATCTCCCCCGCCGGCAAAAGGATATATGGCTCCCTCCTGGAGCGTCCTGGCCGGCGCGCGTACACGGGCATCCATGAGCCGGGCCATCCCACGGCGGACAGGGAGCTCTTCCGGGGCGGCGTGATGAAGCCGGTGTGGGAATGGAACGTGCCCTTCGCGCGCTATCCCGGCGAACGCCTCGCGTCGGGGTTCAACCGGGAGAATTCCATAGGGCAGAGAGAAAACAGGCCCCTGCGGCTGGATCCGGCCCGGAAGATCACGATGACGCGAAGGCCGCGAACGCGGAGGAGAACCCGGACAGCGTGAAGCCCGCGGCAGCCGAGGCGGACATGAAGGAAGGATCCTCCTGCCCGCCGGGTCCTGGAACGTGATCCATCCGGAGAAATCAGAGGAACCATACACCGCGCGATGACCGCGCATCAAAAGAACAGGAGGAAAAGAAGCGTGAAAAAGGCCAAGCTGATACTGGACAGGGACTATGTGATCTCCCCCATCGACAAGCGGATATACGGCTCCTTCGTGGAGCATCTGGGCCGGTGCGTGTATACGGGCATCTATGAGCCCGGCCATCCCACGGCGGACGGGGAGGGCTTCCGGGGCGACGTGATGAAGCTGGTAAAGGAGCTGAACGTGCCCATCGTGCGCTATCCCGGCGGAAACTTCGTGTCGGGCTTCAACTGGGAGGATTCCATCGGGCCCAGGGAGAACAGGCCCCGGCGGCTGGATCTGGCCTGGAAGACCACGGAGCCCAACGAGGTGGGCCTTCATGAGTTTGCCAGCTGGGCCAGGAAGGCCAGAACGGACGTGATGTACGCCATCAACCTGGGCACCCGGGGCCCGGCGGACGCCCAGAGGGTGGTGGAGTACGCCAATCACCAGGGCGGAAGCGAATTGAGCGATATGCGCATCCGCAACGGGGCCAAGGATCCCCTGGGCATCAAGCTGTGGTGCCTGGGCAACGAGATGGACGGCCCCTGGCAGACCGGACACAAGACCGCCTTTGAGTATGGCCGGATCGCCAACGAGGCCGCCAAGATGATGAAGTGGACGGACAGCAGCATCGAGGTGGTGGCCTGCGGCTCCTCCAGTACGGAGATGCCCACCTTCGGCGAGTGGGAATACGCCATGCTCTCCGAGTGCTACGACAACGTGGACTACGTGAGCCTGCACCGGTATTACGGCAATCCCCACAACGACACGCCGGACTTTTTGGCCTCCAGCATGAACCTGGATTCCTTCATCCGCACGGTGGCCAGCATATGCGACGCGGTGAAGGGCAAGACCCGGTCCAAAAAGCAGATCAACCTGTCGCTGGACGAGTGGAACGTGTGGTATCACTCCCATGAACAGGACCAGGAGCTGTATAAGAGGAAGCCCTGGGGCACGGCGCTGCCGCTGCTGGAGGACGTGTACAACTTCGAGGACGCCCTGCTGGTGGGGCTGATGCTCATCACCATACTCAAAAATGCGGATCGGGTGAAGATCGCCTGCATGGCCCAGCTGGTGAACGTCATCGCGCCCATCATGACCCGGCCCGGCGGCGGTGCCTGGGCCCAGACCATATATTGGCCCCTCAAGCAGGCCAGCGAGCTGGGACGGGGCGTGAGCCTCCTGCCCCAGATACACAGCGAAAAGTCCGATACCAGGCACTATACGGACGTGCCCATGGTGGACGCGGCGGCGGTTATGGGAGACGACGGCAGCGTGACGGTGTTCGCTGTGAACCGGGATCTGACGGAAAATGCCGAGCTTGAAATGGATCTTCGCTCCTTCGGGACGTTTACGAAGGTCACCCACTCCGTGCTCCATCACGACGACGTGAAGGCCGTGAACACGGAGGAGAATCCGGACAACGTCAGGCCCGTGACGGTGGAGGCGGACATGAAGGAGGGCAAGATCTGCCTGCCCGCCGCGTCCTGGAACGTGATTCATCTGGAGAAATAAGGAGGGATCGGCATGAGCCAGGGACGGACCGCGCCGCTGAGGCTCCAGGACGTGCAGGTCACGGACGCCCTGTGGAAACGGGAAATGGAGCTGGTGCGCCGGGAGGTGATCCCCTATCAGTGGGAGGCCCTGAACGACAGGATCGATGGCGCCGCGCCCAGCTTCTGGATGCACAATATGAAGGCGGCCAGCCGGGCCATCGCCCAGAAAAAGCACGGAAAGTATGTGCCCCGGCAGAGGCTGGACGGCATGGTGGTGGAGCCGAAGGACGGCGAAACGCCGCTTGACGACGGGTTTTACGGCTGGGCGTTTCAGGACAGCGACGGGTATAAGTGGCTGGAGGCGGTGGCGTATCAGCTGGCCATGCGGCCGGATGAAAAGCTGCGCTCACAGGCCCAGGTGGCCATCGACGCCATCGTCACCGCCCAGGAGGAGGACGGGTACATCGACACGTTCTATACCATCCTGGGGCGGGAGAAGGCGTTTACGAACCTGAAGGATCACCACGAGCTGTACTGCTTTGGGCATTTGACCGAGGCGGCGGTGGCGTGGAAGCAGGCCACGGGGCGGGAGGATCTGCTGAACGTGGCCAGAAGATTCGGCGAGTGCATCGCCCGCCGGTTCGGCCCGGAGGGAGAAAGAGGATGCCCGGGGCACGAGATCGCCGAGATGGCGCTGATCCGGCTCTATGACGAGACCGGGGAGGAAAAATGGCTGGACATGGCCCGGTTCTTTCTGGACGTGCGGGGTACGGAGCCCAACCCCTTCGCCCTGGAGGACGAGAGGCGGGGCAGGGCCAGAAACCGTGACAATTACCGGTATTACCAGGCCGACAGGCCGGTGCGGGACATGGACGAGGCGGTGGGCCACGCGGTGCGGCAGATGTATCTGGCCAGCGGCATGACCGACGAGGCCCGCCTCACCGGGGACAGAGCCATGTGGCAGGCCTGCCTGCGGCTGTGGAAGAGCGTGGTGAAGGAAAAGCTGTATGTGACCGGCGGCGTGGGCGGCACCCACGTGGGCGAGGCCTTTTCAAGGCCCTACGACCTGCCCTCCGACACCGCCTATTCCGAGACCTGCGCCGCAATAGGCCTGGCGTTCTGGGCCCGGCGGATGCTGGAGGCGGAGATACGGGGCGAGTACGCGGACGTGATGGAAATGGCGCTGTATAACACTGTGCTCGCCGGCATGGCCATGGATGGCAGGAGCTTTTTCTACGTGAACCCCCTGGAATGCGACCCGGCGGCCTGCAGAACGGACGAGCGGCTAAGCCACGTCAAGAGCGTGCGGCAGAAGTGGTTTGGCTGTGCCTGCTGCCCGCCCAACATCGCCCGGATCGTCAGCTCCCTGCCCGCCTACATCGCCACGGCCAATGAAAACGAGATATACGTGCACCTGTACGCTGGATGCCGCATGAAGGCCCGGCTGGGACTGGGCCAGGTGGAGATGGAGATATGCGCCGACCTGACCCGATCCGGGCACGTCACCGCCCGGATCGTGAAGGGGCAGGGCGAAGGCGTCATCGCCTTCCGGGAGCCGGGATGGACCAAGGGAGCAAGCTTCGTCTGCCCTGGCAAGAGGGCTTTTGAGAAGGACGGATACTGGCGGTTTGAGGGAGCCTGGCGGGAAGGGGACGAGGTGGTCATCGACCTGCCCATGCCCGTGCGGGTGCTCGCCGCCAACCCCATGGTCCGGGAAACGGCCGGGCAGGTGGCGCTGGCCCGGGGGCCCTTTACCTACTGCGCCGAGGAGGCGGACAACGGGAAGGGGCTGCACCTTCTGCGGGTGGATCCCAGAACCGCCCCGGAGGCGGAAGGGAAAACCGTGGTCATAGGCGGCGCGGAGCTTCCCGCCCTGACGGTAAAGGGCGAAAGGCTGCGCGGAGACGACCGGCCGCTGTACGCCGAATGGAAGGAAGAGACGGGAGATACGGTGGACATCACCCTGGTGCCCTACTTCGTCTGGAACAACCGGGGCGAGGGGGAAATGCGGGTG
>CADAGW010000078.1 GCA_902787475.1 uncultured Eubacteriales bacterium | reverse complement strand
AACCTATTTGGTATCACACAATTGTCTGACGATATTGTACCCCATTTGTTCCCGGGTTGTCAATGGCTTTCTGCATTTTTCACGCAAATCGACCCAGTCGAGGCGTCCATTTGGGCGAACATGCCCACGGGGAAGGTCATGCTGGGGTGGGTATGGCCGAAACGCAGGTTCATCACCACCGGTTTGCCCGAGGGGACGATCAGATCCTCCACGATCTGTCGTATGGTGAAGCCGAAATCGTCGTCCTCGTTGGTGCAGTCCGTGAACTGGCCCAGGCACACCCCCGCGCACTCGTCGAAGGCCCCGGCGTTTCTCAGGTGGGTCAGCATGCCGTCCAGCCGGTAGGTGTGCTCCCCTACGTCCTCCAAAAACAACAGGCTCCCCTTCCAGTCCACCTGCCAGGGCGTGCCGATCAGGCTTGCCACCAGCGACAGGTTTCCCCCGGCGATCCGGCCGTACGCCCTGCCCGGCGTGACGCACTCCGGCGCGTCGCCCGCGGGGTTCTGAAGGCACCACATGGGATCCGGGTCGCACAGGGCGGACAGAACGCCCTCACGGGTATACTCCTTCAGAAACGATCCGCTCATGGGCATGGGCGAATGGAAGGTGACGATGCCGGCCTTTTGCGATATGGCCGCGTGAAGGGCCGTGATGTCGGAATAGCCCAAAAATCGCTTGGGGTGGGCTCGGATCATCTCATAGTCCAGCATCGACAGTATGCGGGCGGTGCCGTAGCCCCCGCGAACGCACACGATCGCCCTGCAGGCGGGGTCGGCGAAGGCCTCGTTGACCTCCCGGGCCCGCTCCCGGTCCGTGCCGCCGAAGTAGCCGTACTTGCGGGTGAGGCCCAGTCCCAATTCCACCCGGAAGCCCAGCTTTTCCATGTTGGAAACGGACAGGGCGATGTCCTCGTCAGGGTGACGCAGGGCCCCGGAGGGGCAGATCAGCCGCACCGTGTCCCCGGGGCGGACGGGCGGCGGAAGAATCCTCTTCATATCACAGCACCCAATATATGAACTTCAATACGTCCATATACTCCCTGGCGTCGAAGGCCACGGTCTTGGTGTCCACCCGGCGGCACCCGGGATAATACTGGGCCCCGGTGGCGTCGAAGTGTTCCTTGAAATTGATCTCCACGTGGAAGGAATCGGGCATGGGATAGAGGCACTTTGCCCCGTCCAGGTCCATGGCCCTTTTGGCGGCGTCCTCGATCCGCTCCACCGCCAGCGCCGGGTGGATGGACACGGAGGCGTTGCCCATGCCCTCGCTGACCGGCACGGTGACCACAGAGGGCACCTTTTCCTGTATGAACCGGCATATCCCCCCGTCCCCCGCCACCAGCCGCACCGGCACGCCCTCAAGGGACGCCGTGAGGCAGTTGAGCATCAGCTCCGAGCAGACCTCGCCGTTTACCGTCACGAAATTGTTCCGCCGGTTCATGGTGTGGCTCAGGGGGCTGGTGTTCCAGGAGGCGGCGGAGTGGTAGCCGGTGAAAAACGCGCCGGAGAAGGTATTGTCCAGCCCCGCCATCATACTGTACGGGTGCCGGGCCCAGCCCCGGAGGATCCTGACGTCCCTTGGCAGCAGCTCCGGGTCAATGTTCCTTGCGCTGTCGTGGCCGTCCTTGATAAACACCTCATCGGCCCCGCCGTCCAGCGCGCCCCGGCAGGCCGCGGCAGCCTCCAGGCTCATCTGCCGGGCGAAGTGGGCGTATTGGGGGTGGCTCGACTCGGTCTCGTCCCAGTGGGCGATGCCCGCCGTGCCCTCCATGTCCGCGGAGAGGAATATCTTGTTCATGGACACGCCTCCTTATGTAGATCAGTATATGGTCACCACGGTGCCCGCCGGGCAGGTGGTGTATATCCATTCCGCGTCGGCAAGGCTCAGCCGCACGCAGCCGTGGGAGGCTGGGTGGCCCAGGGCCGTGACGCTGGACTGGCGCAGCGTGGTCTCGTCCTGCTTACTGTAGATCACGGAATGGAACATGATGTCGTGCTCGATGAAGAAGGCGTACTGGGCCCAGCAGTCGAACTCCTCGAAGTAGTGCCAGCGGGCTCCGGCCCCGGTGGTGCCGCAGAACACGCCCCGGGGGGTGGCGTCGTTCAGGCCCGTGGAGCAGGTCATGGTGCGGACGAGCGCATAGGACAGATCCGACTGGAGCTTATATATATATACCTGCTGTTCGTCGATGGACACGTTGATCCGGTAGGCGGTCTTTCGCTCTATGGCCTTCTGGGAGTAGAGTGCCTCCTGGAGCCGCCGGTCCGCGTTGCCGGTCTCGGTGAGGCCGTTTTCCTTCTGGAAGGCCCGTATGGCGTTCTGGGTCACCTCGCCGTATTTGCCGTCCACACGGAGGCGGCTCAGGTACCCCAGCGAATGGAGCCGGGCCTGGAGGCGCACCACCTCGTCCCCCGTGTCCCCCACAGTCATCTTGGTCAAAAAGGGCACGGCGTCGTTTTTAAGGAGCATGAGGAGCCGGGCGTCCCCCTCGGCCCAGCCGGTGACGTCGGTGCCGGAGGCAGAGAGGAGGGTGAGGGCCTTACCCGCCGCGGTCTGTGTGCCGTCGTCGAACCGGCCGTTGATGGGCAGGTTCAAAAGCCCCAGCCTCACCAGATTCTGCTGAAATTCCAGTACGTTTGGCCCCGTGTCCCCCATCCGCACGGTGCGGGGCGCGGGCACGGTCACTCTCTGGGCCCGGCCGGAGAAGAGGAGCTCCTGGGTATCCCTGTCCGCCTTGGAGGTGACGGGGAGCCGGTTGGTCTGCTGGAAGTATTGAAGCGCTATGGCCGCGTCCCCCGTCAGCTCCCGCTCCGCCAGGCCGTCGTAGTAGCCGTAGCGGATCAGAAGCCGCTCCAGCCTTTCCACCGCCGGGTCGCTGTCGCCCTGCTCATAGGTCTTTTTGTAGGCGAAGGTGCCGTTTTTGAGGGTGATCTGGGTCCAGGCGTCGGCCAGGGAGCCCCCGTCCGCCTCGCCGAAGGCGTCCTGCATATACAGGGCCAGGGCGTCCCGGGTGCCGGAGCCGAACTGTCCGTCGGGCTCCTTGCTCAGATACCCCAGCCGGTAGAGGTGGTTTTGAAGGGTCATAACCGCCTCGGACGAATCGCCGTATACAAGGCAGGAATAGGCGCTTGTCTTTCGGTTCAGGCCGTAGAGAAGAGACAGGGTGCCCTCGTCCGCGTTTCCGCTGACCGGCACGCCGTTTTCCACCTGGCAGGCGGACACGGCCCGGCGGGTGACGGAATCGAAGGCGCCCGTCACGGAGGCGTCGGTCAGATACCCCGCCTGGCGCAGGGCCCGCTGGAGCCGGGTGACCTCAAAGCCCGAATCCCCTTCTTTCAGGGCGGACACAAAAAACCGGGTGTCCGCGGCGTAGAGATAACCAAGCGTCACCGCGTCCGCCGTGTCGCCGTTTTCGTCCAGGGACACGCCGTAGCGGGCGTTGATCAGTTTTTTCAGCTCCGATACCGCGGCGGAGGTGGCGGGGCCGTATTTGCCGTCGATCTTCCCGTCCAAAAAACCCAAATAGACCAGCCTCTCCTGAAGCCGGGTCACGTCCTCTCCCACGCCGCCCCGGACGATCTCGTCCGCCCGGGCCGCCCCCAGAAGAAGCACCAGTATGACCGCCAATACGCACCAGAATTTCCGCATAGACCGCTCCCTGAACCTTTTGTATAGAGTATACCACACAAATTCGTCATAGAAAAGTAATATTTTATGAAATTCGTTAAAAAACGAACCTTTCCCTTTGGACTGGCCTCCGCCGGGAAAGGTTCCATGCCGAAAGTCCCGTTTCAAGCGATGGGAAAATCGAAATAGGTGTCCGGGTAGGGCTCGGGAGTGATGACAAAGTGCCACCACTCGCTGGATATGCCCCGAAAGCCGCAGGAGACCATCACGTCGTGAAGGAGCTTTCTGTTCTTTTGTCCCGCCTCCGACACGCCCTCCGCCCCGTACCCCGAGGTGGGATCCATGTAGTCGAAGCGCCCGTCCATGTCCGCCTCCCGGCCCGTGGCCCTGTCGATGAGGGTCAGGTCGATGGCCCCGCCCCGGCTGTGGCCGGATTTTTTGGCCACATAGCCCAGGGTGAACATGTCCGCCTTGTCGATGCGGGGGTAGTGTATGGCCTTGCGCCGCTGGTCGGACACGTCCTTCCCCCACTCCACGAAGTCGTCCACCGCCCGCTGGGGCCGGTAGCCGTCGTACAGGAGCATGGTGTATCCCATCCGGTCAAATACCGCCTGGGCCCTTTGAAGGCCCTGGGCCACCTGGCGGCTCACCACCACCCGGGCTGCCATATAGCCCCGGGCGGGACGGCCCATAAAGTTGTCGCACCCGGCGTATTTGGCGTCCTCCAGGCACCCGGGCACCGCGTCCAGGGCGTATACGAAGCCCTCGGGCAGGGGCGCGGGCGATTCGGGGCCGGTCAGCTCCCAGCCCGCAAGGTCGTCTCCCCTGTACGACAGCTTCAGCAGGATGCCGTCCCTGTCCTCTTTCAGCAGCCGCAAAAAGATCCTGTCCCCCTCCCAGAGATGTAAGGACAGCACCTCCTCCCAGGGCGTCCATTTGAGCTCCCCCTCGTCGCAATGGCCGATCTCCCCGGCAAAATCCCGGGAGGTGAACAAAAACATCTGCTCCCCCTCCCATGTATCGCTTACGAAGGTGACCACGCCCCGGAACCGGGCGGAGCGAAGAACAAGGCCCGTCTCCTCCATGACCTCCCGCCTCACGCACTCCCAGGGGCTTTCGTTTTCCTCCATGTGGCCGCCCACGCCCACCCATTTGCCCCGGTTGGCCCCGGCGTTTTTGCGGAGCATGAGCACCTGCGAGTCCTTTTCCAGATAGATCAGCGTGGTATTCTGCATCTTTTTCACCTCCCACACAGTATACACCCTTTTTCTCTCTTTTTCCATCATTTTTCAAAAGCTCTTGTGAAAAACACGCACTTTGTGATATACTCTTTCTATCACCAAGGAAACGGCGTGAGTATGATGATCAAATCTCTCTACCGGCACCGCTACGGGCGGGTGCTTCTCTACGGCATGACCCGGCCCCGGGTGTCCCGGGCCGCCGGGCGGTATATGGATTCCAAGGCCTCCCGGCGCTGGATCAAGCCCTTCGTGCGGAAAAACCACATAGACCTGTCCGACTGCGTGGTGGAGGACTGGAAGAGCTTCAACGCCTTCTTTACCAGGTCGCTGAAGCCTGGGGTCCGGCCCATAGACCGGCGGCCCATGTCCGCCATCGCGCCCTGCGACGGGCTGTTGACCGCTGTATCCATCGGCGAGGACAACGTGGTATTTGTAAAGGGCACGCCGTATACGGTTGAATCCCTGCTGGAAAACCCCCGGGAGGCCCGGCGGTTCGTGGGCGGGGTGATGCTTATATACCGTTTAACGCCCAAGCACTACCACCACTACGTCTATCCCGACGACTGCGTGCAGGAGGGCGAGGTGGTGATACCGGGGATCCTTCATACCGTGCAGCCCCACGCCCTCAAGTCCTACCCCGTATACAAGACCAATTCCAGGGAATACGCCATCCTCCACACCCGGCGGTTCAGCGACGTGTGCTTTATGGAGGTGGGGGCCATGATGGTGGGCCGGATCAAAAACCTGCATCAGACGGGCTCCTTCAAGCGGGGCGACGAAAAGGGCATGTTCGAGTTCGGCGGCTCCACCATTATCCTTCTCTACCAGAAGGACGCATTGAAGCTGGACGAGAGCATCTGGCGGGAGTCCGCCGCCGGGCGGGAGACGCCGGTGAAGCTGGGTCAAAGGGTGGGCTCTGCGATAAGGAGGCCGTGATATGCGATTTGAGGGGCTTTGGCAGGTCACAGAGGACATAGGCAAATACTCCGATCAGTTCCTCCACTGCGGGCACACGGACACTTTCGTCATGGCCGGGCACCGGCCCCTGATCCGCTTCGGTCGGCGGCGGGCCGTGCTGGGCACCCTGCGGTTTTACGGCAAGACGGGCCTTCCGTTGGATCAGGCGGCCCACTACACCTCCCGGGTGCGGGCCGGGGAAGCGGGCTGGGAGGTAGCAGACGCGCTGATCAGGGTCTCCTCCCCCGAAAACACCACCTGCGCCGGGGTGTATATCCGCTCCAGCGCCGCCCTGCGGGTGCGCTTCGGCGGCGTGCACTACGCGGGCGACGGGCTGTGGAACGTGATGCCGGGGCTGGAGGGGAACTATGCCGCGGTGCCCTTCGACGACGCCTGGAAGGGCGAGCGGTACGAAAAGGCCCCGGGCGGATATCGGGTATACCGGGACGAGGTGGACGGGTATCTTACCCGGCTCACGGGGAAAAAGCTGATCCTGTGGGTCACCGCCTCCTTCCCCCTGCGGCTGGAGGACGGCATGCTCTCGGGCGCCTGCGCGGGAGAGGGATATATGTGCCTGTCCCTGTGCGGCGAGGGCGAGACGCCCATGGATCCCAAAGCCGCCTATGAACGGGGCCGGGAGAGGGCGGACGCGCTGTGCCAAAGCCTCTCCCGTCACACCCCCGACCCGGCCATAGACGCCCTGTGCGCCTGGCGGGCCAACACGCAGGACGGCATATGGTATCCTCCCCGGAACATGCACAGCGACATGACGTGGAACATGCCCTATCTGGGCTGGACCAACCGGTACGGAAACGACGTGCGGGGCTGGCACGAGAGAACGCTCGAGGAGGTCAAGTATTACTCCTCCCGCCAGATCAAAGAGGACAAAGAATACGGCCCCGCCTGGCGGGCGGACGACCACCTGGGCACCGTGCCGGCGCAAAACTCCCGGTTCTACGGCAAGGGGTACGTGGCGCAGGATCAGCTCTTTTACAACATGCAGGCCCAGTTTTTCGACCAGGCGATCCACAGTTGGCGGATGACCGGGGACGAGGAGCTGGAAAAGACCCTCTACCCCATGCTCGCCCTTCACTGCCAGTGGATGGACGAATGCTTCGACCCGGACGGGGACGGCGGGTATGAGAGCGTCATAGACACCTGGCCCACCGACAGCGTGTGGTGCGACGGCGGCGCGGCCCCGGAGTCCACCTGCTACGCCCTGCGGGCCCACATGGCCTGCGCCGACATGGCGCGCCGGGCAGGAGATATTCAGGCCGAAGGGCGGCACCGGGACATATGCGCCAAAATCTCCCGGGCGTTTTTTGATCTTCTCTGGATGCGGGATCAGGGCATCGCCGGGCGGTGCCGTGAGCAGGTGGGCCGGGGCCGGATCCTCGCTAACCCCTGGAGCTACTCGGCGTTTCTGCCCATAGACGTGGGGCTTTTGGACCCCATACAGGCGGCCCAGTCCCTGTACTACACCAAATGGGCCTACCAGAACGACCCCACGGAAAACGGGCGGCTGGTGTGGCACTCCAACATGGTGCCCATGATCTGGTCCGTGCGCTGGCAGGGCGCGGAGGAGCAGTGGATGCTCGCCCACGCCGCGTTCATGGCCGGGTTCCCGGAGGAGGGACTGAGCCTCCTTCACGGCCTGACGGACACGGAATACTCCCTGAACGGCCGGGAGGTGCTGGAGGGCCTGTTCGGCTACCGGCCCGACTACCCCAACGGCCGGGTTCTCATCTCCGCCTCTATGCCCTACGCCTGGCACGACGCCAGCGCCCAGACGAAGGACGCCCGGATCGTATACCACCGGGACGGCAGCGGGACCAGCCTCGAGTTTACCCTTTTCAAAGAGGCGGAGGTCACGGTGGAGCTGTTCGCCTACGCCGATGAGATATTGTCCGCGGGGGGCGGCAGCCTCCGCCTGATCCCCGGCTTTGGCCGCACAAAGGCCCATATCCGGTGCGGGCGGGCCATGAGCGGCCGGGTCGTCCTCCGCACCCGGGGCGAAAGGGCCCCCGTTCAGAGCCTTGAGATCGACGCCCGGCCCGGCGAGGACGCCTTCCTCCCCTGCCCCTTCCGCCCGCTGGCCGTCCACGATCCCCAGGGCATGATCGCCGCCCTTTCCCGGGAGGAGAACGGCATCC
>CADAGW010000077.1 GCA_902787475.1 uncultured Eubacteriales bacterium | reverse complement strand
TAATACCTATTGTCGGTTTTGTGGAGAGATGGCCGAGCGGTTGATGGCGCCGGTCTTGAAAACCGGTGATGCCGAAAGGCACCGGGGGTTCGAATCCCTCTCTCTCCGTTCGATATGGAGAAGTACCCAAGTATGGCCGAAGGGGCTCCCCTGCTAAGGGAGTAGACCGGGTTGACCGGTGCCGGGGTTCGAATCCCCGCTTCTCCGCTCGCCGCTCCGATCCTCGGAGCGGTTTTTTCTGAATTTTGGGGGCTGTTTTCGCTCCATTTGGGGTCGTTTTCGGGGCGGTTTTGGTCCATTTGGGGACCGGATCGGTACCGTTTTGGGCCGATTTTGGCCCGTTTTTGGGACGCTTTATCGTTATGCGAGTATATTGATATGCGCGGGGAGACACACATGCGGCAGAGCTTCGACTGGAGGGACTTTTTAAAGCAGGTGGCGGTGATCGCGGTGCCGGTGGCGCTTCAAAACCTGCTGACCACCACAGGCAGCATGGTGGACACCATGATGATCGCGCCTCTGGGCAATCTGAGCGTGGGGGCGGTGGGCCTGTGCGCCCAGTTCACGTCGCTGATGTTTTCGGGGTATTGGGGCTTTGTGGGCGGCGGCATGCTGTTTTTCGCCCAATACTTTGGGGCCAAAGACGACGACGGCATCAACCGTTCCTACGGCATGACGCTGGCCTGCATGATGGCGGTGGGCGTGACCTTCTGCCTTACGGCCCTTCTGGCCCCGGAATGGATCATGTCTGTGTACACGGACAAAAAGAGCATACAGGATATAGGGATCCGCTATCTTCGGATCGTGGGCCTTGCCTATCCCCTGCAGGTATATTCCATGGCCATGAGCGCCCTTTTGCGCTCCACGGGCCGGGTGCGGATCCCCCTGTACGGGGCCATCGCCTCTGTGTGCTCCAATATGTTTTTGAACTGGGTGCTGATCTACGGGCATCTCGGCATGCCCCGCATGGGCATACAGGGCGCGGCCACGGCCACGGTATTGGCGGCGCTGGTGAACGTGGCGGTGGTGGCGGCGCTGGGCCGGGCCCAGAGGCATCCCTACATATTCCGCCTGACCCGCCATTTCCGCTGGTCCCGCGCCTTTACCCGGGAGTATTTCCACAAGTGTTTTCCCATACTGTGCAATGAAATATTGATCGGCGTGGGCAATATGGCCATCAATATGGTGCTGGGCCGCCAGAGTGAGCAGGCCATCGCGGCCACCGCCGTGTTCCGCACCCTGGAGGGCTTCTTTATCGCCTTCTTCTCCGGCTTTTCCAACGCCGCCTCGGTGCTGGTGGGCACCCGTGTGGGGGCGGGAGAACTGAATACCGCCTATCAGCGGGCCAAACGGCTGGTGCTCCTCTGCGGCGGTGTCATATTCGCCTCCGGGCTTCTGCTCTTCGCCGTGCACCGGCCCCTGCTCACCGCCATGAGCCTGGAAGGGGAAAGCTACCGCATCGGTTCGGGTATGCTGGCCATATTCTGCGTGGCCGCCGTGATCCGCATGTGCAACTGGGCCATGAACGATACCTACCGGTCCGCCGGGGACGCCGCCAAGGGCACGATCCTCGAGATCGTGTTTATGTACGCCATGGTGCTCCCCTGCGTCATTCTCTCCGGCATCGTGTTCCGGATCGACTCCTCGTCTCCCCCGTTCCTCTCGCCTCCTCTGGATTTACACAGCGGGGCTTGACGGGGGGAGGGAAATGTGATAGAGTGGGTATGGCTGTGAGGACGCCGGGCGGTCGCGGGCACGAAAGTGCGCGAGGAAAGTCCGAGCTCCATAGGGCAGGGTGCCGGGTAACTCCCGGCGGAGGCGACTCCAGGGAAAGTGCAACAGAGATATACCGCGGATCCGGCGCGAGCCGGACGCAAGGGTGGAAAGGCGAGGTAAGAGCTCACCGGCGGCCTGGCGACTGGCCGGCCCTGTAAACCCCACCTGGCGCAAGATTGAAGGGGGACGCATATGGCGGCCCGTCATGTCCCCAAAAGATCGCTGGAACCCGCTGGCAACCGCGGGTCTAGACAGATGACCGTCCAAGACAGAACTCGGCTTACAGACGCCGCTCACAGCCCATCAAGCCCAATACGGAGCGGAAAGACCGCTCCTTTTTGTGTATACGGGAGGAAATATGATACACAAGGCGTATCTCATTGGCGTGACCGGCGTGGTCAGCGGCTTCTCCGGGGGTCAGGAGAAGGATCCCCGATACGAGGACGTGAAGGGCCAGAGGACCCACCACAGGGAGACGGTGCAGGTGTCCTATGAGGACGGGATCACCGATTTCCCCCACCTCATGGCCGCGTTCCTTGAGAACGTGGACCCCTTCGACGGCGGCGGCCAGTTCATCGACCGGGGACAGAGCTATACCCTGGCGGTGTACTATACCGGCGAGGACGAGCGGCAGGAGGCCGAAAGACAGATCCGGGCGCTGGCCGAAACCAGCGGGCGGGAGCCTGAGATTGCCCTGGAGCCCTTTACCGCGTTTTATGAGGCGGAGGAATACCACCAGGATTATGACCTGAAAAACCCCGAGGCGTACAAGCGGGAGATCGAGGAGTCCGGGCGGGGGAGGTTCAAAAATGGACTATGAGCTGTTGACCAGGCAGGCGCTGGAGCTGGCCCGGGAGGACGGATGGTACGTGCCCCTGATGGCCAACGTGTCCGCGCTGATATTTGAGCAGATGCCGGACCTCAACTGGGCAGGGTTCTATATCGCCCGGGAGGGCGGGCTGACCCTGGGCCCCTTCCAGGGCAAGGCCGCCTGCATACACATCCCCTGCGGCAGGGGCGTGTGCGGCACCGCCATGGCCCTGGACGCCACTCAGAGGGTGGAGGACGTGCACGCCTTCCCCGGGCACATCGCCTGCGACGGCGCGTCCAATTCCGAGATCGTGGTGCCCCTGCACTGCGGGGGCCGGGTGGCCGCGGTGCTGGATATCGACAGCCCCCTGAAGGGCCGGTTCTCGCCGGAGGATCAGGCGGGGCTGGAGGCGCTGGTGAAGGCGCTGGAGGGCGTGATCCAGTTTTAAGACGGGAGCGGAAGAGTGACATATATGAAATACAGACGGACGTTTGCCGTATTGCTTTTGGCGATGGCGGTGATCCTGCTGCTGCCCCGGGCCGCGAAGGCGGAAGCGGACGGCGGAAGCTGCGGGGACAATTTGACGTGGACGCTGGACGAGGAGGGGCGGCTCGCCATAGAGGGCAGCGGGCCCATGTACAACTATCCCCTGTCCAATGCGTCTGGCAGCTGGCAGCCCACCGCGCCCTGGGGCACCGCTGTCACCAGCGTGGTCATAGGCGAAGGGGCCACCCGGGTGGGGAATTACGCGTTTTACGGATGCGCCTCTCTCACCTCAGCGGAGCTCCCCTCCACGCTGACCGCCATCGGGGAGTACGCCTTTTTCCATTGCGGCAATATGACAGACGCCGAAATTCCGCCCTCTGTGACCGCCATCGGATCGTTCGCCTTTCAGCAGTGCGCCTCTCTGACGGAGATCCGCCTGCCAGAGGGGCTTCGGGTGCTGGAATACGACGTGCTGGATGGATGCTCGGGCCTGACCGAGATCGAAATCCCCTCTACCGTGAAGACCATCCGTATGGGCGCGTGCATGAACTGCACCGGCCTGACCCGGATCGATATCCCGGAGGGCGTGACCTCCATCGAAGCGGAGGCCTTTACCGGGTGTACCGGCGCCACGGTTTTGACCCTTCCCTCTACCCTCCCCACCATTCCCACAAGCTTCAGCGTATTCCGGCGCTGCGGCGCCATTACGGACGTCACCATGCCCTTTGAGGCCATGGAATGGCTGGATCAATACGGTATGCCCGCGAAAGCGCAGATCACACGGCTGACCCTTCTGCCCGGCGTGACCTGGCTGGACCAGCAGATGTATGGTACGTTTGACAATCTCCAAAGCCTGACGCTTCCGGAGGGGCTGACCGGCATCGCGGAGCATACCTTTGAAAGCTGCGCCAGCCTTGAGAGCGTACAGCTCCCCCAAAGCCTTTCATCCATAGGCGGGTATGCCTTCCGCGGGTGCGAGGCCCTGCGGGGCATCGATCTGCCCGGGGGACTTACGTCCATCGGAGCCCACTCCTTTGAGGGCTGCGCCGCCCTGACTGCCGCCCACATACCCGGCGGCGTGACCCAGGTGTCTGAATGCGCCTTCGTGGACTGCAGCGCCCTGACGGACCTGACCATAGCCGAGGGCGTGGAGGAGATCGGCATGTACGCCTTCCGCCGGTGCTCGGGGCTTACGCAGGTGCGTCTTCCGGACAGCCTGCGGGTGGTATCGGGCTTCGCGTTCGGCGGATGCTCCGGCCTGCAGGGTCTCTATCTGCCCGGAAATCTGACCACATTTGACAAGGATGCGGTGGATCAAAACTTTGAAGGAAAATCCGCCGTGCCGCTGTACGCCAGCATACAGGGCGCCACGCCCAAGGCTGTGGGCAGGGCGTTTTTCGACTTCCAGGATCCGGACTATCCCGATTTCCAATGGACCTATGAGTGGGCCTACGAAAACGGGGCCGACGTGGAGGTGGGGCTGGTGCTGACTACCTGCCTCACGGACGAAAAGACGCTGGCGATACCGGAGGAGACCTGCGTCATAGGCGGCAGCGCCTTTATGCAAAAAACCCATCTGGAGACGGTGTCCCTGCCCCAGAGTCTGAAAGAGATCCGCCATAACGCCTTCGGCGGCTGTACTGCCCTTCGCCAGATTGATATCCCGGGCGGCGTGGTGTCCATGGGCTCCAGTGTGTTTTCGGGATGCCAGAGCCTGGAGAGGGCGGCCCTGCCCCAGGGGCTGACAGCCATCCCGGACCATCTGTTTGACGGGTGCGGTCTGCTTCGCGGCGTCGCCGTTCCCCAGGGCGTGACGGCCATAGGCGACGGGGCGTTTATGGGATGCAATCGCCTTACAGAGCTCCGCCTGCCGGACGGCGTGACCCGTATCGGGAGCATGACGTTCTATGGATGTTCCCATCTCACTGGCATGACCCTCCCCTCCCAGCTCGCCGACATCGGGCAAAGGGCGTTCCAGGGATGCGGATTGGTCTCCGCCGAGATCCCGGAGGGAGTGACGTCCATTCCCGGTTGGGCCTTCGCGGACAGTCCCATCAGCCGCGTCCTCATTCTCCGGAGCGTGACGGAGATAGACGACAGCGCGTTCTCCGGGCCCGTGACGGTGTTCTGCTATGAATACTCCGCCGCCGACACCTGGGCCGCGAAGCACGGCTGTGAGACGGTGTATCTGGACGACCCGGAGGCGATGGAGGCGCGGCGGGAGATCACGATGCCTTCGTCCGCGGTGATGATGACCGGCGAGAGCCTGAGGGTGACCTATACCGTGTTCCCCACCTTTGACCAGCCCCAGATATACTGGGGCACAGGGGACGCGGCGGTGGCGGCGGTGCAGGACGGGGAGATCACCGCCCTGTCCCCCGGCGAGACCACAGTGACGCTGACGGTGGGTACCGCCTCCGCCAGCATGACCTTGCGGGTGTATGACCCCGTGGCCGACTTCGAGCTGCCGGAGGAGATATATCTGGTGGCCAAGACGCCGGTGGATATGGTGATCGGAAACGTGCAGCCGGAGGGGGCGTATCCGTATTTTGACTGGGAAAGCTCCGATACGGCTGTGGCGGAGGTGGACGGAAGCGGGCACGTGGAGACCTACAAGCCCGGGGAGGTGACCATCACCGCCACGGCCAAGAGCGGAGTGAAAAAAAGCTGTGCGCTGCATATCTGCTATCCCGTCACCGGCATTACCCTGAGCGACGCCTCCGTATCCCTGCAGGTGGATCAAACGCCCTATCAGCTGACGGCCACGGTGACCACCCGGGACGGAAGCGTGTATGAGAACAGGCTGGTCGCCTTTGAAAGCGACGACCCCGCCGTGGCGCAGGTGGACGAAAACGGGACGGTCACGCTGACGGGAGCGGGCAGCGCCACGGTCACGGCCAGCTGGGGGGACATAAGCGCAGAGTGCCTGTTCACTGTGCGCGCGCTGTATACGCTGGTGATGCCCGCGGGACTTCATGAGATCGGGGAGCAGGCCTTTGAGGGCTCTATGGCGGAAAAGGTGGTGCTGTCCGGGGAGACCGAGTCCATACTGAGCGGCGCGTTCCGTCAGTGCGGGGCGCTGGTGGAGGTGTATGTGCCCGACAGCGTGACCTATATCGCCGGGGACGCGTTTGATGGATGCCCGCAGGCGCGGTTCGTGTGCGAGAGCGACAATTACGGGGCCGGGTACGCCAGGGAGCAGGGCATTCCCTTTGAGGTGCGATAAAGCCAAACACTCCATACAGGTCATACATCCAAACAGGGAGATGCGCGGGGAACGGATTGCTTCGTCACTTCGTTCCTCGGGGTGACAGCGAGGGTTTCCTGTCGTTGTGAGACGGTCTGAAGGGCCGGTGAAGCCATCCGCCGCCCCATTCATCGCGCAAAAGCAGAACCATATCCATATAGCAGAAGGCCCGCCGGAAGCGATTCCGACGGGCCTTTGTGGTGGGGTGGGGATCACATCAGGCTCTTATAGAGGGCCTTGATCTCCTCGACGCTGGTGTCCCGGGGATTGCCGGGGCGGCAGGCGTCGGCGAAGGCGGATTCGGAGAGGAACTGCACGTCCTCCTCCTTGAGGATGCCGTGGAGGTTGGCGGGGATGCCCACGTCGGCGGAGAGCTTCTTCACCTCGGCGATGGTGGCCGCGGCGGCTTCCTCGTCGGTCATGGCATCGATGCCGGCCACGCACATGGCCTTGCCGATGGCGCGGTAGCGCTTGCCGGCCACAGGGGCGTTGTACTCAAGGCCCGTGGGCAGTATGATGGCGCAGGCCACGCCGTGGGGGGTGTCGTAGAGGGCGGACAGGCCGTGGGCCATGGAATGGACGATGCCCAGTCCCACGTTGGAGAAGCCCATGCCGGCGATGTACTGGCCCAGAGCCATGCCTTCCCGTCCCTCGGGGGTGTTGGCCACGGCGCCGCGCAGGTGCTTGGCGATGAGGCGGATGGCCTCCAGGTGGAACATGTCGGAGATGGCGCAGGCGCCCTTGGTGATGTAGCCTTCGATGGCGTGGGTCAGGGCGTCCATGCCGGTGGAGGCGGTGAGGCCCTTGGGCATGCTGCTCATCATGTCGGGATCCACTACGGCGATCTCGGGGATGTCGTTGGTATCCACGCAGACGAACTTGCGCTTCTTCTCCACGTCGGTGATGACGTAGTTGATGGTCACCTCGGCGGCGGTGCCGGCTGTGGTGGGCACGGCGATGGTGAACACCGCGTGATTCTTGGTGGGGGCCACGCCCTCCAGGGAGCGCACGTCGGCGAACTCGGGATTGTTCACGATGATGCCGATGGCCTTGGCGGTATCCATGGAGGAGCCGCCGCCTATGGCCACGATGCAGTCCGCGCCGCTCTCGTGATAGGCCTTCACGCCGCACTGCACGTTTTCGATGGTGGGGTTGGCCTTGATGTCGCTGTAGACACAGTAGTCAAAGGAGGCCGCGTCCATCAGGTCGGTCACCTTTTTGGTCACGTTGAATTTGATCAGGTCGGGATCGGAGCACACGAAGGCCTTTTTATGGCCCCGGGCGGTGAGCTCGGGCACGATATTTTCGATGGCGCCTTTGCCGTGATAGGAAATGGTGTTCAGAACGATGCGGTTGGCCATGGGAATCCACTCCTCTTCTTTTCGTGAACGGCCCGCCTGGGGGCCACTCCATACCTATATTATATCACATTTGGATCATTTGTAAACCGGTTATCGGCGACAAACTGAAAATATGGCAATTTCGAGTAGGCAGAGGGGCCGATCTGTGCTATAATGGGGGCGATACGGGGCGGCGACGCCCGAAAGGGAGGCGGAGGCATGGGCAGGTACAAATGCATACAGCGGGTGGGGGTCACCCCGCAGACCACGCTTCAAAAGATACTGGATTCGATCAAGGCGTATCCCGGGGCCTGGGACGGGGTGGCGCTGTTCACGCCGGCCAATTTCAACGACACGCCCGAGGAGAGCGAGGCAAAATACAGGGCCTTTGAGCCCCAGGTAAAGGCCATACAGGAATTGGGGCTGCCGGTGCAGTTCAATATCGGGTATATACTGGGGCACGGGGACTTCCAGAGCGGGCCTCCCGCCCTGCCCCGGCACATGGTGGGGCCGGAGGGAGAGACCTGCCGCATATCCGTGTGCCCCAGATCGAAGGAGCTTCATGAGCGGGCCGCATCCGTGTTTGCCCGGTTCGCGAGGCTGAACCCGGAGTGCATATGGATCGACGACGATTTCAGGGTGTATGACCACAGCCCGGTGCAGTGCGCCTGCTTCTGCGACGAATGCATATCTCAGTTCAACCGGGAATACGGGCATGCGTATACGAGGGAAGAATTGAACCGGGCGATCCTGGCGGATCACTACCCGGAGGACAACCCCATCCGGCGGGAATGGCTCCGGTTTACCCACGAGGGGATGAAGGGGCTTCTCCTGGACGTGGCCCGGGCGGTGCACGCCGTGAACCCGAAGATCGTCATGGGACTCATGGTGGCGGGGGCGGAATACAACGTATTCGACCTGCCGGACTACCGGGACTACGGCGAGGCCCTCAAAAACCCGGAGGGGAAGGTGTATTTCCGGCCCGGGGCGTTCTTTTACAGCGACAAGACGCCCTTCGAGTGCGTGGAAAAGGCCTTCGCCATCGCCGTGACCAACGCCCACTCCCTGACGGACGCCGCCAGCGCCTATTCCGAGATCGTCATATGTCCCTATGTGAAGCGGGGCAAGAGCCACAAGATCACCGCCTGGGAGGCGGCGCTCCACATCGGCCTGGGCGGGGTGGACGGCGTCACCTTCGAGGCCATCAAGGACATGATCGACGAGATGAACGGGTATATCGGGCGGATGGACAGGGAACAGCCGTTCCTCTCCGCCCTCTCCGAGAGCCTGAAAGGCCGGCGGCAGGTGGGGTTCTATCCGTATTTTTCCGAGGAGCAGTGGGTATACGCCGGAACCAAGGAGCATATGCGGCAGATGCACAGCTTCCCCTTTGGACTGGCCAGGCAGCTGATCAAAATCGGCGCGCCGCTGACCCCCTGGCGGGAGAACGCGCTGGGGGTGATATTGGCGGGGGACTTGGTCAAGGCCATGCCCCGGGAGGAGCTTACCATGTGGCTCGGCCGAGCCGTGTACGCCGACGGGGACGCCGCAAAGCTGGTGGACGAGAAGCTGGGCCGCCACGCGCTGGGGGTGGAGATCGTGGGACCCGCCACGGACAACCTGGAGGTGTTTACCGATCATCCCCTGAATCGCCCCTATCAGGGCTTTATGCGGGGCAGTCACTGGGCGGGATACGGCCAGGGCTGCGCGGACATGCGGTGCGCCGGAGCCCAGGCACTGACCAGGGCCCGGGACGAAAACGCCCTGGGGGAGATGGTCAGATCCCGCCAGGGCGACGGACAGATCGCGGGGGCGGCGGTGTATGAGACGCCGGAAGGAGGCCGGGCCGCCGTGATGGCCCGGGCGCCCTGGTCGGACGACATCCTTTCATTCCCCAAGAGCTGTCAGATCCTCAATACGCTGGACTGGCTGTGCGGCGGCCTGCCCGTGCGGGTGGACACGGACTGCCGGGTGGGCCAGAGCCTGTGGGAGGGAGACGGGGACGCGGTGTGCTTCCTGTTCAGCATGGACTACGACGACGCCGAGAACGTGAAGCTCCGGCTGAAGGCCCCCGCCCGGGCCAGCAGGCTGGGGTATGACGGGGTGTGGAGGCCCATCGGCGAGGGATCCCAGATCGCCGTGGACAGGATCGACGCCTTCACCTGCGCGCCCATCCGGCTGGAATGGAAGTAGTGTTTCTACATTATATAATACGGACTGCCCTGACCGCTGGTATGGCGGTGGGCAGTCCGTTTTGGTTTGGGTCGGGGAACGGATTGCTTCGTCACTTCGTTGTGCACTCAATTCGGCATAGTCGTTTTTGAAATGCGTATATTCAAAAACTCCTTGCCTCATTGGGCTCTTTCCGGCACTTTTCCCCCCTCAATTCGCAATGGTCGCTTTTGGAATCCGTATATCCAAAAGCTCCCTTGCTCATTGGGCTTACTTCGCCGCAATTCGCCCACTGGGCGGCGGCTACGTGCGCCCCACTGGCGGGTGCCGACCTTCGCCCTCGCAATGACAACGGGGTTCCCCGGGGCATTGCGGGAAGGCGAAAGACCGGCGGGGCAGTCCGTTTTTTTGGGTCAGGTTATTCCTCTCTCCTTTTGAGCTTCATAAGGAGCGTCGCCAGGGCCGAGAGGGTGAGGGCAGCGCCGAGGGCGTAGATCAGGCCCGTGCCGGGGCCGCCGGTGGAGGGCAGGGTGTAGCCGGTGGTGTTGACCACGTCGATGACGAAGGCGCCGTCCGTGAGGGCCGCCTCGGAGGAGACGGTGCCCTGGGTGGAGGTGACCCGGTCGTGAAGCACCGTGACCCGGGCCGGAGACGTGAGGCCCATGTAGCCCGGCGGGGGAGCGGTCTCTGCCAGGAGGTAGGAGCCGGTGGGCACCTTGCCCAGGGACAGCAGGCCGTCCTGGCCGGTGGTGCCGGTGGAGACGGGTTCCGCGCCTTCCTGGCCGTATTCCTCGGCCCGGTACAGGGCAAAGGACGCGCCGGTGGGGATGATCCGCCCGTCGCCGTCCACCTTGCGGACGGTGACGTCCTGACGGAGGCGGGTGTTGACGACGGCCAAGGTGATCTCTTCCGCGTTGACCCGGTAGAGGCCCGTCTCGGCGTCCGGCTCTATGGGCGCGCCATCGCCGTCCACCGCGGTCAGGGTCATTTCGTAGTCCGGGTCGTCGCCCAGATCTTCGGTGACGCCCAGCCAGGTGCCGAAGGGCACATCCTCAAACACCTTTTCGTGCTCCCGCGCCTCGTCGCCGTAGAGCGTGAAGGCTTCCTCCTCTCCGTCCAGAGAGGCGGTGAAGGCGAAGGGCACGGCCTTGTCGCCGTCCAGGCCCGTTACCGACTTGGTGACGGTGATGCGGGCGGTTTTGCGGGTGTTGGGGAGGGTGAATATCCAGCCCACGGAGGTGTTTCCGGTGAGGAGGGCACCCTGGGGCAGACCGTCAGAGGTCACGCCCTGGGGCGTGACGGTGAAGGTCACGCTTCCCATGCCCTGGTAATACTCGGGCGACTGGGTCTCGGTGAGGGTGTAGGTTCCCGCGGACAGGGCGAATTCCGTGTCGCCGTTTTCGGCGGCCAGGAGGCCCAGGGCATCTTCGTCGGCGGAGGAGGTAAGATTGATCTCTTCGCCGTCCGGGCCGGTGAGGGTGAAGACCGCGCCGGGCAGGCCGTCCGGTGCGTCGTCGCCAATCTTTTGGAACCGGATGTGCTGTACGCGCCGGGTGTTGGTGTAGGTGACGGTGGTGTCGCCGGTGATGGTGATGTTTCCGGTGTCCGTGCCGGTGAGGGTCTGGGAGGTGCCGTCGGAAAGGGCGATAGTGATCTCCGTGTCAAAGTCCGCCTGGGCGGTCTCGCTGATGGAGAGGGTCAGGCCCTGGGGCACGTCCGGGAACACGATCCGGTCGCGGAGGGGCTCCTCGGCGCTGTCATCCGTGACGCCGCAGAGGGTCAGATGCAGGCTCTCCTCGCCGGAGGTGAGGGTGAAGCCGTAGGCCGAGCGCATGTCCGCGTCGGAACCGGTGACCTGCTTGATCAGGGTGAGGGACGCGGTCAGCCGCTGATCCACCAGGGTCAGCACGTGGGTCTCGCCCATCAGGGGCAGGGCCGTGCCGCCGGCGGAGATGCCGTCCTCGCTGACGGTGAGGGTCACGTCCTGTACCGCCTGGTAGTAGGCCGGGACCCCTGTCTCGCGGAGGGTGTAGACGCCGAAGGGCAGCTCGATGGGCGATTCGCCGGCCCATCCGTCCTCTCCGGTGGTCAGGGTGAGGGGATCAAAGTCCTCCCCGTCCGTCTGGGTCAGGGTGAACGCCGCGCCGGGCAGGGCCTCGCCGGTGTCGTCGGCCAGCTTCATGATCCAAAGGAGCCTGGTCTTTCTGCGGTTGACGATGTTCTCCAGTGCCTGGCCGGTGATCGCGCCGTTCTCATAGAGATAGATGGCGGAGCCGGTCTTTTCGATGTGGACCTCGTAGATGTCTCCGTTGTCCAGATAGCCCTCGGGCACGGCGGTTTCCTTCATATAATATGTGCCGGTGGGCAGGGGATCGAAGGCGACGGCGCCGTCCTGTCCGGACTGGGCCGTGGCCGCGATGGTCTCGCAGGCAGGGTCGGAGTAGAGGGTGAACGCCGCACCGGGCAGGGGCTCGCCGGAGAGGTTGACCTTGGTGAAGGTCAGGGTGCCGGTGAGCCGGGTGTTCGTGAAGAGGACGGAGGTGTTGTCGTATACCGTGCCGCTCCACTGATGGGAGGTTTCGGTGTCATCCCCGCAGGTCACCTGAGCCTCGTAGCGGGTGTTCTCCGTTTCCGCCACGATGAGGTCCGCTCCGGCGGGCACGGTGAGGGTCATCACATCGCCGTCCGAGAGGGTGAATGTGGCCTGGCCGGAGGAATTGGTCTTTTTGCCGGGGAGTATGGGGTAGCCGGGGAGTACCGCGCCGTCCTCTGTGAGGCTGGCGGTAAAGCCGAACCGCTCCCCCTCCTCGCCGCCGGACACGGTCTTGGTCACCGTGACCTGGGCGGAGCGCCTGTGGTTGGGCACCAGCACCACCGCCGTGCCGTCGGCGTCCTCCTGGGCGTCCAGATCCTCTCCGTTCATGGAGAAGCTGACGGTGCCGTCGTAGGCCACCTTGACGGAGGCGTTTTCAAGGGTCACGTACTTGAGGGGGGTCTGGGTCTCGGTGAGGGCGTATTCGTATACCGCGCCGCTGGCGGCGGGGGTCTTGAGGGTGAACAGGCTCACTCCCCCGGCATCCTTCAGCCATCCGTCCTCGCCGGAGGAAAGGCTCACCTGGGTGTCGCCCGAGGGGTCGGTGATGAAGTCGAAGGCCGCGCCGGAGAGGGGCGCGTTGTTCTGGTCCGCGTCCACCTTTTTCAGGCGCACCGGCACCTCCTGCCTGCGCCAGACGGCGTAGAGCACGTTGGTGTTGTCGCCCTGGTAGCCGGAGCCGGGCAGGTTGTCTACGCCCACCCGCTGGCCCGCCACGAAGGCGGGGGTCTTGGCGTCCCGGGAGAAGGCCCAGCCCAGGAACTCGTATTTGTCCCGGAGGTAGATATTTCCCTCCGGCAGATCCACGGAGCCGTTGGTGGGCATCTCGTCCCAGGCCAGCTCCAGCTGATCGTCGGTAAGCCACTGGCTGTTTTCCGGAGCGGTGAACGAGCCGTCCTTACTGCCGCCGTTGGCGTCCAGCACCAGGGAGGTGCGGGTGGTGGTGGGCTCCGTGCTGCCGCCTACCTTTATATAGACGGGGTAGAGCACGAAGGTGTCCGGCGTGCCGTCGGTCTCCAGAGGATGGAGGGAGGCCAGGTCGGGGTCGGCGGTGAACACGTTGCCCGCCGCCAGCACCTGATTGCCGAAATACCAGCCGGCGAACACGTATTCCTCGTCGTCCGCGGCCACGCCGCCGCTCTGCACGATGATGTTGGCGTTTTCCGCGTAGCGGAAGGTATCGATGGGCGCGGTCTGGCCGGGGGCCACGGACAGGCCCTCGATCTCGTTTCCGTTGGCGTCCAGGGCCCGATCGGTGCTGTAATACACCCGGAAATTGCCCTGCTGCTTCCACAGGGCCTTAATGATCAGGTTGTGGGTGACGACGGAGGAGAAGTTGTAGGGGGTCATGGACCCGTCCTCATGCACCTCGTACCAGCCGGCGAACACGTAGCCCTCGCCGGGGCCGCTGAGGCGGTAGCTCTTGCCGTCGTCGGGCACGCCGTTTACCGTGCCCATCTGGGTGTCGTACCAGGCCCGGCGGGTGGCGTACTGGGGGCCGTCGGGATCGTTCTCGTTGAACTCGGCGTAGTGGTAGCGGTAGTCGCCGGAGGGATCCTCCACGTAGTCCCGGGTGACGGTGTATTCCTCCACCAACTCGCCGTAGGACTCCCAGAAATAGGTGGACATGGTGCCGCTCAGGGGCAGCTCACCGCCGTTGGGATCCACCTTGATCCAGTACCATTCCCTGGAATAGCCCGCGTAGACCCGCAGGTCGTGCATGGGCATCTCGGTGTAGATCACGTATTCGTCCTGGTGGTACTCCCGGGCGTCCCCGGCGGCCAGGCTCATGGCCTGCTGGGCCGCGGTGGGCACGTAGTCTGTGTAGATCTTTTCGCCGCTGGTGTCGATGTAGTACCACAGGCCCACCTGCTCCTGGGCGGTGAGGGCGGTGTCTCCGGCGTCGTGGAAGAAGATCTGGGTGGTCTGGCCCTGGTCGGCGAACCAGCGGCCGTTAAAGGCCATACCCAGGTGGGTGGAGGACACCTCGAACCCCGGGTCGGGGTAGTAGCCCGTCACCGGCGCGGCGTAGTACACGTCCGTCTGCCGCTGGCGGGTGGCCCCGTTGGCCATGCGCACCGTCACGGGGGAGTTGTCGAAGGGATCCAGGAAGAGGATGTCGTATTGGGTGCGGGCGTAGCGGATCTGGAGAACCACTGCGCTGTTACTGATAGCCAGGCTTGTGGAGCCGCCCACCCGGGCCTCGGCCCAGGCGTTGGCGGCGGTGGACGACCTGCCGCTGGAATTATAATAGGTAGTACCCCGATACCGGCGGTACTGGCTCACCAGGAAGCCGTCGTACTTTTCAGAGAAGTTGAAGGTACCGGTAGAGGCCACATAGCCCGTGTCGGTGGGCGTGTCGCTGTAGGTGCCGTCCACGTTCTGCAGGAAGAACTCAATTTTGGTCACGTAATCACCAGTGGCATACAGTCGAATCTCCCGCCCGGTAGTATCCCGCACGCCGTCGGGCAGCACGAACTGGCCCAGGTAGCTCATGCCGGTTTTGCCGCCTTGGTCGTTATAATACGACCAGGTACCTTCGGGCCAGACGTAGCCGTTCTGCTCCAGGGTTTGGCCGTAGAGCCCGGTATATACCATCGCGCCGCTGGAGTTTTGCCTGTAGCGGGGGCCGTCGTATACCTGCCCGTTCAGCATCCAGCTGTATTTGGGCACGGTACGGGTCTTCCAGTACAATAGGTAATACCTTGGAGAAGAAAAGAATCCACCGCCTGAACGTCGGTAATACTTTCCGTCATATGTAGGATTGTAGGCCACTGTTCCGTATTCATCAGAGTATACCGTACCCGTGAACTCAGTAGTGGAATAGCTGTCCTGCGTCAGGTAGTATTCCGTGGTGGTTCCGGTCTGCACATAGGTGAGGGGCACATACTGCCCGTCGATCAGGGCGTACTGGGTGCCCGAGTCGTCGGTGGCGGGCACGTAGTCCTCGCCGGTGGACTGATAAACGGAGCTGTCGTAGCCGCCGGAGTAGAACTTCATGGTGATCCGGTCCCGGTCGTAGTAGACGTTGAACACACTGGAGCCGCTGGAGGCCACGGTCATGGACACGGTGTCCTTGTTGTCGTCCGTGCGGTGATGGAAGCCGGTGTAGTCGTGGACGGTCACGTTCTGGGCGGTGATGACGCTGCCCACCTGGGCCTCCACCACTTCCTGTTCCTCGAAATCGTAGGTCCTGTCCTGGGCGGAGGCGTTTTTGTTGTCGGTGACGTTCTGCTTCCAGTGGATCACGGTGTAGGTGGTCCAGCCGGACTCCCAATAGGCGTAGAGGGTCACGTCCCCGGTGAGGTACTGATTGAAATCGAAGGGCTCGGGCGGGGTGTCGAAGGTGTACAATTCGCCGGTCTCCTCGTCGAAGGTGGGGGTAGTGGTCCAGTATTGGAACCGGTAGCCCTTCCACTGGGGATCGGAGGCGGGCTTTTTGACGGAGGCCCGCTGGCTGTTTTCCACGTAGGCCGGGGAAATGTAGGTGGCGCCGCTGCCGGTGGGCGCGGTCTTGAAGGTTATCCAGTGGGCCTGCTTGAACACGGGGTAGAGCACCGCGTTCCCGTTTTTGGCCACGGTGACGCTGGTCACCGGGACGCGGGAATCGCCGGAGGAATAGTACTGATACCGGCCGCCGGAGCGGGCAGGGGCGCTGGTGCTCCAGCCCACGAAGGTATAGGAGGAATCGGCGGGGGTGACGCCCAGGATGTCCACGCCGGGCAGGGTGTACACCGTGGAGGTCTGGCTGTCCGACATGCCCACCTTCACCGTTTCCAGCACCACGTCCTCGTTGCGGTAGTCCACGCTGGTGGCGCTGTCGGTGAGGAAAAACACGGTGCCGTAGTTGCTGGTGTAGCGGGCCCTGACCTGGATGTCCAGAGGATCGGCCAGATCCTGGGGCACCACCACGCTGTTTTCATATACCGCGGCCTCGTCGCCGGAGAGGACGGTGATGGGGGTGTCGAACTGGATGGGGATCCCCCAGGGGGAGGAGCCGCCCTTGTATTCGTACCAGCCCAGGAAGGCCATGCCGCTGACCGGCGGGGCGGAGACGGGGGTGAGGGATTCCAGATTTTTGATGATCTGGGCGTCCACCTCGGCCCCGCTCATGTCCGCGAAGGTGTAGCGGGCCCGGGGGGTGACCACCTCGTCCTGCTCCGTGATGGCGTAGACGGAGAAGCCGGAGGCGTCGAAGGAGAGCGTGTCGCCGGAGAGAGCGGCGTCCACGATCTCGGGGGAGGCGCCAAAGTGCACCACGTGAAGATCGCCGCTCCTATCCGCCCGGTCCAGAAGGCGCACGTCCACCCGGACGGGGCACCGGGGCTGTATCGTCCCGCCGCCGGAGAGGATGGAAATGTCCAGGAGCTTCACGTACACCAGCTCGTCCCGGCTGACGCCCAGGGCCTGGGCCGTCCGGTTGAGGGCGTCCCGGTAGGCCGCGCCGGTGAGGGGGGTGACCGCAAGGGTGGCGTCGCCGGGCAGGGCGGCGTCGCCCGTGGCGGTGACGGAGATCTCGTAGGTGTCCCCCGCCGCGTCCATGTAGCGGGTGGTGACGGTGGCGCCCATCAGGGCGAACTCGGAGAAGGAGTCTGTCTCGAACCAGAGGGCGGAAACGCCCTGGGTGTCCGCGGCATAGCCAAAGCCCGCGGCCGGGGTCTCGGCCCCGTCGTGGCGATGGAGGAGGGACAGCTCCGCCCCATCGGGGACGGGTATGGGCTGGGACAAATCCAGGCGCACCCGCACGGTGCCGCCGGGCTGGATCTCATTGCCCCCGGCGGTGAGGGAGATGTCGAAGCGGGCCAGGGTCTCGGTCTCGGTGACCACCCGGTCGGGCTGGGATATGGCAGTGACCCGGGCGTAGCTTTGGAGGATCACCGGTTCGTCCACGGGGGCGTCGGCGGAGAGCCGCTCCAGATGGGGCTGGCAGGCGGGCAGAGCGCCGCCGTCCACGGACTCGATGGTCATGCGGCAGACGCCGTCGTCGAAATAGAGGGCGGTTTCGGGCTCTTCCGTGGGCTCGGCCTCGGGTTCTTCGGTAGGCTCCGCGGTGGGCTCGGCCTCGGGCTCTTCGGTAGGATCCGCGGTGGGGTTCAGCCGTAGGCTCTATTGTCGGCTCCGCTTCGGGCTCTTCGGTAGGCTCCGCCGTGGGCTCCTTGGTGGGTTCGGCTGTCGGCTCAACAGTGGGTTCAGCCGTAGGTTCTATTGTCGGCTCCGCTTCGGGCTCTTCAGTGGGCTCCGCAGTCGGCTCGGCCTCGGGTTCTTCGGTGGGCTCCGCGGTGGGCTCGGAGGTAGGTCCCGCAGTGGGCTCGGCCGTAGGTTCTATGGTAGGCTCCGTAGTGGGTTCCGCGGTGGGCTCCACAGTCGGCTCGGCGGTGGGTTCGGGTTCTTCGCCCGGGGCGGCCTGATAGCAGGCGTCGGTGTGGATGTGCTCGCTCTTGCCGCAGGTGGGGATGTCGCTGGCGGCCCAGCAGTCCGGGCCGTGGGTATGGCCCTGTGCCGTGACGATCCGCTCCACTGTCCAGTTCGCCGCGGTGGCGGTGAAGGTGGGCACATCCCAATAGCCGCACCGGCACAGGGTCACGTCGCGGCCCTGCCGGGTAACGGTATAGAAGCAGGCGGCGGAGTGGGTGTGGAGGGACGCGGAATCAAGGCCCGCCTGACGGGCGGCCTTCTGGGCCATGTCCTGACCGCAGATGAGGGTCCGGGTCTGCTCGTAGCAGTCCGGGCCGTGGGTATGGCCCTCGGTCTCGGCGAGGCCGCAGGTCAGGTCATGGCTGATGGTATAGCATTCTTCGGTATGGGTATGGGCCCCGTCGCCCTCTAAAAGGCCGCAGGAGAGTACGGCGGCGCGGGTGTAGCATTCCGCGGTATGGATATGAGCGCCTTCGCCCTCGGCGGCGCCGCAGGACAGGACCCGGGCGGTCTCGTAGCACCCTTCGCCGTGATGGTGGGCCCCATCGCCCTCGGCGAGGCCGCAGGTGAGGGCCAGGGTATAGCAGGCGTCGGTATGAGTGTGATCCTCGCCCTCGGAAAGGCCGCAGGTGAGGGAGCGGGTGTAGCAGGCGTCGGTGTGGGCGTGGCCTTCGGATTCAGGGATCTGGCAGGTCAGCGCGGTCACGTCCTGATAGCAGGCGTCCGTGTGGACGTGGCCCGCGCTCTCGGTCTGGCCGCAGGCGAGGACGTCCTGATCGGTATAGCAGGCGTCGGTGTGGACATGGCCCGCGGATTCGGTCTGGCCGCAGGCAAGGGTCCGGGTGTCGGTATAGCAAACGTCGGTGTGGGCGTGGGGAGCGGTCTCCTCCAGGCCGCAGACCAGCGTGTTCTGGACATCATAGCAGTGTTCGGTGTGCTGGTGGGGCTTTTTCTCCGGGATGGGGCAGACCAGGGCGCCGTTTTCATCGTAGCAGTAGGCGTTGTGGGTGTGGTAGTATTCCCCGGCCACCAGGCCGCAGGAGAGGCGGCCATTTTCGTCGTAGCAGTCGGCGGTGTGGGCGTGGGCGGTGAAGTCCGTCTCAAAGCGACGGGTTTCCGCCACAGTATCCCCGGATTCCTCCAGGCCGCACACCAGGACCGGGGCGAAGCACTCCGCCGTGTGGGTGTGCTCCTCGATGCCGCAGGTGGGGGTGCGCTCCAGAGTGATGGCGTCCATGCGCAAAACCACCATGGTGGAAAGGAGCACCAGCGCGCAAAGCAGCGCCAGAGCCCGTTTGAGCCTGCCGTTTTTCCGGGTGGCCTTGACCAGCCGGGTGATCACGTCCGCGTCCATACGCTGCGACACGACTGCGCGCCTCCTTTCCCCTGTATTCGCTGGGCACCCATTATGCTATCCTATATTATACCACGTTTTCTTGTCCCCGTCCATGTCCTTCCCGCAAGTTTTTTCGCAATATGTGAAAAAACTGTATGAATCCCCGCGAAAGACATCCCTTCGCTTCACTATACCACGAATATGGTTACTGAAAGCGTTACATTTGTTCCAGAGTGAAAAAAGGACGGATTGCTTCGTCGCTTCGCTCCTCGCAATGACAT
>CADAGW010000076.1 GCA_902787475.1 uncultured Eubacteriales bacterium | reverse complement strand
GCCCACCGACCAGATGGAAAATCCCGAAAAATACGTGACGAAGATCGGGTATTTCCTGCGGCTCACCTCCCTCGACGAGCTGCCTCAACTGTGGAATATAGTAAAGGGCGACATGTCCGTCATCGGCCCCCGCCCCGCCCTGTGGAACCAGTACCACCTGATGGACGAGCGGGACAAGGTGGGCGCCAACCGCCTGCGCCCGGGTTTAAGCGGCCTGGCCCAGATCAACGGCCGGGACATGCTCTCCGACGAGGAAAAGGCGGCCTACGACGGGGAATACGCCCGGAACGTGTCGCTGTGGATGGACATAAAATGCTTCTCGGGCACCTTCTTCAAGGTCCTCCGCCACGAGGGCGTGAAAAAAGAAAGATAGCGCCGGGCACAGTCTGTCTGCCTGGCGCATAATGATCCGCTCTGGCGCGAACCATAGACCATATGAAAAGAGAGCACAAGACAAAGGCGTGGATCGGCGCCGCCATCGTGGCGCTGATCGTGGCGTTCATATGGGGAAACTCTCTCCTGCCCCAGACCCAGTCCCGGCAGGAGAGCGATTTCGTGCTGCGGATCCTGCAAAGTATTTTCCGCCTGGACATAGACAGGGAGACCGCCAGCCACCTGGTCAGAAAGGCGGCCCACTTTACGGAATACGCCCTTCTGGGCGTTTCCGCCGCCGCCCTGTTTTTGTCCCGCAGGCGGGGCGTACAGTCCGCGGTCAACGCCATGAGCCTGTGCCTTGCGGTGGCGGTGCTGGACGAATCCATACAGCTCCTCTCCCAGCGGGGTTCCCAGGTCCAGGACGTGCTGCTGGACTTCTCCGGCGCGGCGGCGGGACTTTTGATCTTTCTGGCCCTTAGCGGCCTTTTTAGGATATTCAGGCGAAGAAAGGCGGCATCTCCCCGGTGACACGGCGGAGCGGGCCGCTTTTTCGCGGAAAGGGGCGTACATTCCATTGGAGCTCAAAGGAAAAACGGCGCTGATCACCGGCGCCGGCGGCGGCATCGGCCTGGCCATCGCCCGGGAGCTGTCTGGCCTGGGCATGCGGCTGTGCCTGTGCGGGCGGGATGAGGACAAGCTCAGGCGGGCCGCGGAAACATGCGGCGGCGCGGCCATACTGCCCGGCGACCTGCTGGACGATGAGTATCTGTTCTCCCTGCCGGACCGGGCGGCAGACGCCCTTGGCGGGCTTCACGTCCTCGTCAACAACGCGGGTCTGGCCCAGAGGGGGCCCATGGAGGAGGTCTCCGCGGAGGAGTTTGACCGGGTGTGGCGCACGGACGTGCGGGCCCCCTACATCCTCTGCCAGAAGGCCCTGCCCCACCTCAGGGCCAGCGGCTGCGGCACCGTCGTCAACATCGCCTCCGTCACGGCCCACAGCGGCTATCCCATGCAGTCCGCCTACGCCTGCGCCAAGCACGGCCTGCTGGGCTTTTCCAAATCCCTGGCCAGCGAGGTCTACGCCCAGGGCGTGCGGGTGCACGTGATCAGCCCCGGCGCGGTGGCCACGGGCATGGTGGAGCTGGCCCGGCCGGACCTGCGCGGGGCGGACATGATCCGGCCGGAGGACGTGGCCCAGGCGGTCTCCTATCTCCTCTCCCACCGGGACGGCGCGGTGATCGACGAGATCCGCCTCCACCGGAGCGGGAAGGAACCGTTCGTGTAATCCCAATTCACACAAAAACATACAGATCGGGGGACAGAATATGTACTCCAGCATCAGACCCGGCCAGGTGTGGCTGGACACGGAGGGCAAGCGGATCCAGGCCCACGGCGGATCCATCTTCTGCGAGAACGACACCTACTACTGGTACGGCGAGAACAAGGAAAAGACCGACGGGGTCAGCGACATCTGGCACTGGGGCGTCAGGATGTATGCATCCCACGACCTCTACAACTGGGAGGATCTGGGCGTGATCATCCCCCCGGACCTTGAGGACGAGACCTCTCCTCTCCACCCCACCTCCCAGATGGACCGGCCTCACATCCTTTACAACCGGGACACCAAAAAGTACGTCTGCTGGCTCAAGATCATGCAGAAGGACGGCACCCAGAAGTCCACCATACTGACTTCCGACGCCCTCACCGGCCCCTACACCATCGTGCGCAAAAACCTCAAGCCCCTGGGCATGAGCGCCGGGGACTTCGACCTGGCCATGGCGGCGGACGGCAAGGCGTACTACTACTTTGAGCGGGTCCACTCCGAGACCATCTGCGCCGACCTGACCGACGACTACACCAACGTGACCGGCTATTATTCCACCCATTTTCCCCGGCCCTATCCCCCCTTCGTGCGGGAGGCCACCAGCCATTTCCTGAGGGGCGGTAAGCACTACCTGATCACCTCCGGCACCACCGGCTATTTTCCCAACCCCAGCGAGGTGGCCATAGGCGACTCCTGGCACGGCCCCTACACCGTATTGGGCGACCCCTGCCCCGATGACGCGAGCCAGACCACGTGGCACAGCCAGGTGGCCAGCGTGTTCAAGGTGCCCGGCAAACGCGATCTCTACATCGCCCTGGGCGACAGGTGGCTGCCCCAGTACATGGACGTCCCCTACCCCCAGTACGCCAAGGCCTTCGAGGCGGCCTTCAACCCCGAGGCGGACAAGCGGGATATGGCCCCCATGCCCCCCGTCGTCAGCCGCACCCAGATCGCCGACTACGTGTGGCTGCCCATCCGCTTCGACGGGGAGATGGCCTATCTGGACTGGCATGACGAATGGCGGATCGAGGACTACGACTGATCCAGCCATATACGGGAGATGAGCGCATGTATACCAGCATCAGGCCCGGCCAGGTGTGGCTGGACACGGAAGGCAAGCGGATCCAGGCCCACGGAGGATCCATCTTCTACGAAAACGGCACCTACTACTGGTACGGCGAAAACAAGGAAAAGACCGACGGAGTCAGCGACATCCTCCACTGGGGCGTCCGGATGTACGCTTCCCGCGACCTCTACAACTGGGAGGATCTGGGCAATGTGATCCCCCCGGACCTTGACGACCCCACATCCCCGGTGAGCCCCTATTCCAAAATGGACCGGCCCCACATCATATACAACCGGGACACCAAAAAGTATGTGTGCTGGGTCAAGATCATGGAAAAGGACGGGCGGCAGCGGGAGAGCATACTCACCTCCGACCATCTCACCGGGCCCTATACCCTGATCAGAAAGGGCCTCATGCCCCTGGGCATGAGCGGCGGGGACTTCGATCTGGCGGTGGCTCCGGACGGCAAGGCCTACTATTACTTCGAGCGGGTGCACTCGGAGACCATCTGCGCCGACCTGACCGACGATTACACCGACGTCACCGGCTATTACTCCACCCACTTCCCCCGGCCCTATCCCCCCTATGTGCGGGAGGCCTGCGCCCATTTCATCCGCCGGGGAAAGCACTACCTGGTGACCTCCGGCACCACCAGCTATTTTCCCAACCCCAGCGAGGTGGCCGTTGGCGACACCTGGCACGGCCCCTATACCGTGCTGGGCGACCCCTGCCCCGGCGACGAGAGCCAGACCACCTGGCACAGCCAGATCTCATCCGTCTTCAAGGTCCCCGGCAAAAAAGATCTCTACATCGCCATTGGCGACAGGTGGCTGCCCCAGTACATGGACATCCCCTACTCCCGGGTGGCCCGGGCCTTCGAGGCCGCCTTTGCACCCGACGCCGCCCGGGGCATCCCCGCGGACGCCGCCATGCCCCAGATCGTCCGCAATACCAGCATCTCCGACTACGTCTGGCTCCCATTCCGCTTCGACGGGGAGATGGCCTATCTGGACTGGCACGACGAATGGCGTGTGGAGGATTACGAATAAACCCCTCCATTTTCCGGAAAGGAAATAAGAGGCGTTTTACCGCAGATTAAGGTTGATCGTTTGGCGGCATAACAACTTGACGAAGCCTTATCAATGGGTGTATAATACATAGGTTGGAGTACCCTATGGAGGGACGTATGCCCTCCAGACACAATATACCAAAGGGGGTAATTACCTTGGCGATCAAAAAGACCGTTGACGGCAACACCGCTGTCAGCCATATCGCGTATGCGTTCAGCGATGTGGCGGCGATCTATCCCATCACTCCGTCCTCTCCCATGGCCGAAGTGGCCGATGAGTGGGCGGCCAATGGCCGGCTCAATCTCTACGGCCAGAAGGTGAAAATCGCGGAGATGCAGTCCGAGGCTGGCGCGGCCGGCGCCGTGCACGGCTCTCTGGCCGCTGGCGCGATGACCACCACCTTCACCGCCTCCCAGGGTCTTCTTCTGATGATCCCGAACATGTACAAAATCGCCGGCGAGCTGCTGCCCTGCGTGTTCCACGTCAGCGCCCGCGCACTGGCCTATCACGCCCTGTCCATCTTCGGAGACCATTCCGACGTGATGGCCTGCCGTCAGACCGGCTTCGCCATGCTGGCCTCCAACTCCGTGCAGGAGGCTCAGGACATGGCTCTGGTGGCCCATCTGGCCACCCTCAAGACCAGCGTGCCCTTCCTGCATTTCTTCGACGGCTTCCGCACCTCCCACGAGGTGTCCAAGATCGAAGACATCGCCTATGAGGATATCGCCAAGCTGGTGGACTGGGACGCCATCAAGGCCTTCCGTGCCCGCGCCCTCAATCCTGAGCATCCCCATCAGCAGGGCACCGCTCAGAATCCCGACATCTACTTCCAGGGCCGTGAAGCCGCCAACAAGTACTACCTGGCCGCTCCCGCCATCGTGGAAGAGGTCATGAAGCAGGTTTCCGAGCTGACCGGCCGTCACTACGAGCTGTTCAACTACGTGGGCGCCCCCGACGCCGAGCGCGTGATCATCGCCATGGGCTCCGGCTGCGAAGCCGCCGAGGAGACCGTGAACTACCTGGTGAACAAGGGTGAAAAGGTCGGCCTGATCAAGGTCCACCTCTTCCGTCCCTTCTCCATCAAGCACTTCCTCTCCGCCATCCCCGCCACCTGCAAGGCTGTGGCCGTGCTGGACCGCACCAAGGAAGCGGGCTCCCTGGGCGAGCCTCTTTACGAGGACGTGTGCTCCGCCCTGCGCGAGGCCGGCAAGAACGACATCACCGTCGTGGGCGGCCGCTACGGCCTGGGCTCCAAGGAGTTCAACCCCACCATGGTCAAGGCCGTGTTCGACAACCTGTGCGCCGAGTGCCCCAAGAACCACTTCACCGTGGGCATCAACGACGACGTGACCGGCACCAGCCTGCCCCTGGGCGAGAAGCTGGACGTGAGCCCCGAGGGCACCAAGAGCTGCATGTTCTACGGCCTGGGCTCCGACGGCACCGTGGGCGCCAACAAGAACTCCATCAAGATCATCGGCGACCACACCGACATGTACGCGCAGGCGTACTTCTCCTACGACTCCAAGAAGTCCGGCGGCATCACCGTGAGCCACCTGCGCTTCGGCAAGACCCCCATCCAGAGCACCTACCTGATCGACTCCGGCGACTTCATCGCCTGCCATAACCCCGCCTACGTGACCATGTACGACATGGTGTCCGCGCTGAAGGTGGGCGGCGTGTTCCTGCTCAACTGCCCCTGGACCGCCGATCAGCTGGACGAGATGCTGCCCGCTTCCATGAAGCGCGCCCTGGCCGCCAAGAAGGCTCGGTTCTACACCATCGACGCCACCAAGCTGGCCGCTCAGGTGGGCATGGGCGGACGCATCAATACCATCATGCAGGCTGCTTTCTTCAAGCTGGCCGACATCATCCCCTATGAGGATGCGGACAACTACATGAAGCAGTACGTCAAGAAGTCCTACGGCAAGAAGGGCGACGCCGTGGTCAAGATGAACTGCGACGCCATCGACATCGCCATCTCCGGCCTGGTGGAGGTCAAGGTGCCTGAGTCTTGGGCCAATGCCACCACCGGTGCCACCCCCGTCAAGGTCGAGGCCACCGAGCATTTCGACAGCGTGATCCTGCCCATCCTGCGTCAGGAAGGTGACAAGCTGCCCGTGTCCGCCCTCAATCCCGCCGGTGTCGTGCCCACCGGCACCACCAAGTACGAGAAGCGCGGCATCGCCGTGAAGGTTCCCGAGTGGGACGTGACCAAGTGCATCCAGTGCGGCAACTGCTCTCTGGTGTGCCCGCACGCCTGCATCCGGCCCTATCTGGCCACCGACGAGCAGCTCAAGGACGCTCCCGAAGGCTTCGTCACCAAGCCCGCTCTGGGCCCGAAGTTCAAGGGACTGCAGTACCGCATGCAGGTCAGCCCGCTGGACTGCACCGGCTGCGAAAACTGCGTGGGCGTCTGCCCGGCCAAGGAAAAGGCCCTGGTCATGAAGCCCCTGGCCACTCAGAAGAATCAGGAAGCCAACTGGGAGTTCGCCCAGAAGCTGCCTGAGTACAAGGGCGAGCTGAACGTAAAGACCGTCAAGGATTCCCAGTTCAAGAAGCCCCTCTTCGAGTTCTCCGGCGCCTGCGCCGGCTGCGGCGAGACCCCCTATGTGAAGCTGATCACCCAGCTGTTCGGCGACAGAATGATCATCGCCAACGCCACTGGCTGCTCCTCCATCTACGGCGGCTCCGCCCCCACCTGCCCCTACACCACCAACGAGGAAGGCCATGGTCCCGCCTGGGCCAACAGCCTGTTCGAGGACAACGCCGAGTTCGGCTTCGGCATGAACCTGGCCGTGGCCCAGCGCCGCGAGAAGCTGGCCGAGAACGTGAAGGCCCTGTGCGAGAAGTGCCCCGACTGGGCCGAGCTCCAGGAGGCCGCCAAGGCCTGGCTCGACAACATGGACGACGCCGAAGGCTCCAAGGCCGCCGGTGCCAAGCTGGCCGCTCTGGTGGAGGGCTGCAAGGACTGCGGCTGCGACGCCGACCCGCTTTGCAAGGCCATCTATGAGGACAAGGACCTGCTGACCAAGAAGTCCATCTGGATCTTCGGCGGCGACGGCTGGGCCTACGATATCGGCTACGGTGGACTGGATCACGTCCTGGCCCAGAATCAGGACGTAAACGTCCTGGTGCTGGATACCGAGGTGTACTCCAATACCGGCGGCCAGGCCTCCAAGTCCTCCCCCACCGGCGCTGTGGCCAAGTTCGCCGCCGCCGGCAAGCGCACCAAGAAGAAGGATCTGGGTCTGATGGCCATGTCCTACGGCTACGTGTACGTGGCGCAGGTGGCCATGGGCGCCGATCCCGCCCAGCTGCTCAAGGCGGTCACCGAGGCCGAGGCCTATCATGGCCCGTCCCTGATCATCGCCTACGCGCCCTGCATCAACCACGGCATCAAGATGAACCAGGCTCAGGCCGAGATCAAGAAGGCCGTCGCCGCGGGCTACTGGCCGATGTATCGCTACAATCCCACCCTGGAGAACCCGCTGACCGTGGATTCCAAGGATCCCACCGCCAGCTATCAGGACTTCATCCGTGGCGAAAACCGCTACGCGTCCCTGCTGCGTCAGTTCCCGGATACCGCCGAGAAGCTCTTCACCAAGGCTGAAGAGGACGCCGCCGGCCGTCTGGCGATGTACAAGAAGCTGGCCGCGCACTAATCGCAAGGCCTGCTGACAAAGGCATAATAAGAACCGCGCCTGTCCGAAGGGATGGGCGCGGTTTTCTCGTTTGACACCGCCCCCCGCCTGTGCTATACTCATGCTGTGAGTCTATGCAAAAGCACGGCGGACGCCCGGCGCGGCCGCCCGGAATAGCGACAAAACGGCCATAAGAAAGGAAGAAAACGACAATGAAAGCGATTGTGAACGGAAAGATCATCCTGCCCGGCGAGATCCTCGAGGGGCAGGCGCTGCTGTTTGACGAGAAGATCGTGGGCATCGTGCCGGCGAGCGAGATCGGCGACGCGGAGACCATCGACGCGGCGGGCGGCTTCGTGTCCCCCGGCCTCATCGACATCCACATCCACGGCTACCTGGGCGAGGACACCTCCGACGGCTCCGAGGAAGGCCTCCTCAAAATGGCCGAGGGCATCGCCCAGAACGGCGTGACCGCCTGGCTGCCCACCACCATGACCGTGTCCTACGACGAGCTGCGCCGCGCCTTC
>CADAGW010000075.1 GCA_902787475.1 uncultured Eubacteriales bacterium | reverse complement strand
ACCCCATGAGCCAGGTGCTGGAGGAGCTGTTGGACATCTTCACCGGCATGGGCTTTGAAGAGGTGGAGGGCCCGGAGATCGAGTTCGACAAATTCAATTTTGAACTGCTCAACGTGCCCAAGAACCATCCCGCCCGGGATGCCCAGGACACCTTCTACGTGGACTACAACATCGTGCTCCGGTCCCAGACCTCTCCCGTGCAGGCCCGCACCATGCTCTCCCGCAAGCCCCCCATCCGCATCATCTGCCCCGGCCGGGTGTATCGGGCGGACGAGCTGGACGCCACCCACTCCCCCGTCTTCCATCAGATGGAAGGTCTGGTGATCGACAAAAACATATCCATGAGCGACTTAAAGGGCACCCTCGACACCTTCGCCCGCAGGCTGTACGGCGAGGGCGTGACCACCCGGTTCCGTCCCTCCTTCTTCCCCTTCACCGAGCCCAGCGCCGAGGTGGACCTGACCTGCGCCGCCTGCCGGGGCAAGGGCTGCCGCATGTGCAAGGGCACCGGCTGGATCGAGGTGCTGGGAGCGGGCATGGTGAACCCCCACGTGCTGGAAATGTGCGGCATAGACCCCAACGAGTATTCCGGCTTCGCCTTCGGCATGGGTCTTGAGCGGCTGACCCTGCTCAAATACAACATCCCGGACATCCGCTATCTCTACGAAAACGACCTGCGCTTCCTGTCGCAGTTCCGCTAAAAGGGGGCAGTTGATATGAAAATCCCAATGAAATGGCTCAAGGAATACGTGGATGTGGACATGCCCGTTTCCGACTACGTAAAGGGCATGATCATGGCCGGCAACGGCGTGGAGGGCACCGAGACCACCGGCGCCCAGTTTGACCACGTGGTGGTGGGCCACGTGCTGACCTGCGAGGATCATCCCGACAGCGACCATCTGCACGTGTGCACGGTGGACGTGGGAGAGGAAGCGCCCCTTCAGATCGTCTGCGGCGCGCCAAATGTGCGCGCGGACGCCTGGGTGTGCTGCGCGCTGGTGGGGGCCCATCTGCCCGGCGGCACCATCAAAAAGGGCAAGATCAGGGGCGTGGAGAGCTTTGGCATGCTCTGCTCCGGCCCGGAGCTGGACGTGCCCGATGGGCTGTATCCCCACTGCGGAGACGCGGGGATCATACTGCTCCAGGATCACGAGGCCGAGCCCGGCACGGACGTAAAAGAGGTGTTCGGCCTGGGCGACGACGTGGTGGATTTTGAGATCCTCTCCAACCGCCCCGACTGCCTGAGCGTGTGGGGCATGGCCCGGGAAAGCGCCGCCGTGTTCGACAAGCACTTTATCCTCCCCGAGATCAGCGTGACCTCCTGCGCGGGAGACGTGAACGACTACGCCAAGGTCATAGTCGAGGATTCCGACCTGTGCCCCCGCTACTGCGCCAGGGTCGTCAAAAACGTGAAGATCCGCCGCTCCCCCAAGTGGCTGAGGGAATACCTGTTCGGCGCGGGCGTCAGGCCCATCAACAACATCGTGGACATCACCAACTTCATCATGCTGGAGACCGGCCATCCCATGCACGCCTTCGACCTGTCCAAGGTGAAGGATCAGACCATCGTGGTGCGCCGGGCCCACGAGGGCGAGAAGCTGACCACCCTGGACGGCAAGGTGCACGATTTGACCCATGACATGCTGGTCATCGCCGACGCCGAGAACGCCACGGGCCTGGCGGGCATCATGGGCGGCGAGGAGAGCGAGATCGTGGAGGGCACCACCACGGTGCTCTTCGAGTGCGCCGCCTTCGACCGGGGCAACAACCGGGTCACCGCCCGCTCCCTGGGCATGCGCACCGAGGCCAGCTCCCGGTTTGAAAAGGGCGTCATGCCCCAGACCGCCCGCCGGGCCATCGAGCGGGCCTGCATGCTGGTGAACGATCTGGACTGCGGCGACGTGGTGGACGGCATCATCGACATTTATCCGAATCCCTCGCCGAAGAAGGAAGTAAAGGGCAGCATAAAGCGGATCCAGACCCTCATATCCGCCGCCATCCCCGGGGAGGAAATGGTGGACTATCTGGCCAGGCTGGGCCTTGACGCCCGTGTGGAGGGCGAGTACATCCTCTGCCAGGCCCCGGATTTCCGCTCCGACATCGAGACCGAGGCCGATCTGGCCGAGGAGATCCTGCGTCTGTACGGATACGACAAGATCCCCTCTACCCTCATGAAGGGCGAGACCATGGCGGGCTTCCGCAGCGAGAACCGCCGCCTGTCCGACCGGATCCGCCGCCACATGATCGGGGAGGGCTTCTACGAGGCCATGACCTTCTCCTTCATCAGCCCCCGCTGGGTGGACCGGCTGGGCCTTGAGGAGACCGACCCCCGCCGGGATTTCGTGACCATCCGAAACCCCCTGGGCGAGGATACCAGCGTGATGCGCACGACCCTGGTGCCCTCCATGCTCAATTCCCTGTCGCTGAACCTGAGCCGGGGCATCGAGGCGGTGAGGCTCTTTGAGATCGCTCCCATATTCGTAAAGAACCAGACGGCGGGCGAGCTGCCCGGCGAGCCCCAGCAGCTGTGCGTGGGCCTCTACGGGCCCAAGGAGGATTTCTACAGTCTCAAAGACAGCGTGACGTCCCTTTTGTTCTCCTTCGGCATACGGGCCAGCGTGCAGGCCGGGGCCGACGGATACTATCATCCCGGCCGGTGCGCCACCCTCTTGTGCGGCGACACCGCCGTGTGCCGCCTGGGCGAGATCCATCCCGACACCTGCGGGAACTTCTCCATCGACAAGCGCGTCTATGTGGCGGAGCTGTCCCTGGACGCCATCGCCCAGTGCCGGTGCGACACCGTGTCCCTTAAGCCCCTGCCCAAGTTCCCCAGCGTCAGCCGGGATCTGGCGGTGGTGGTCCGCGAGAGCGTGGGCGCGGGCAGCATGCTGGACGAACTGACCCGTGCCGGCGGAAAGCTCCTTGAAAGCGCCGGCATCTTCGACGTGTACCGCAACCCGGTACAGCTGGGGGTCGGCGTCAAGAGCGTGGCCTTCTCCCTGTCCTTCCGGGCCAGCGACCGCACCCTCACCGACGGGGAGATCTCCCACCAGATGGAAAAGATACTCAAGACTCTTGAAACCCGCTTCGATGCCAAGCTGCGCGCCTGACACGCGCATCCCCCCACGTACATAAGAAGGAGTGATTTCCTTGACGAAGGTAGGCAAGGCTCGCGTCAGCGCGGCGAACATCGTATCGCAGTATTCCGGCGTGGTCCGCGGCATCACCGCGCTCCGTCTCACCATCCTCTCCCTGTGCACCGTGGCGGCGGTACTGGCCTACGAGGTGGCCAGGCCCGCCCTGGTGAACTTCTCCTGGAGCTTCACCCTGTCGGATTACACCTTCCGGATCGACGAGAACGTGCTGATGGAGGCCGCGCTGTGGCTGCTTCTGTACGTGGGCTACTGCGCCAGGTACCAAAGCATCTCCCGCTACGTGTCCATCGGGCAGAAAAAGCGGCGGAAGGTGCTGCCGTGCCTGTTGGCCCTGCTGCCGGTGATCCTGTTCTTCGTGCCGCTCAGGCTCGTTGTCGTGAACGTATTGGGCCGGAACAACCCCTTCACCCAGATCGCCCAGCTGGCTCAGTGGTTTAAAAAGCCCCTGACCGCCGTGGCCTTCTGCCTTGCGGCCCTGTGCGCGGTGATCCTCATCGCCCTTCTGTTCATGGCCATGAAGGTGTTTACCGCCCGGGCCATCGTGAACCGGCAGATCCTGGGCAAGGCCAAGCTGGGCCGGGCCCTGAAGCAGGGCTTCCAGCACTGCCTCTCTCCCCTCTTTACCGGACTGAAGTTCTGGTTCTGGCTGTTGGCCAGCGCCATACTCATCTGCCAGTTTGCCTACCTCACCTTCATGCAGTACCCCATCGACAAGGTCTATGTGGCCCTGGGCGCGCTGATACTGGCGGGATACTGGCTGTGCGGGTTCGGCACCGGGTTCTGGGGGCAGTACCACGTGACCTTCATTTGCCTGCTTCGCAGACTCACCGACCACGAATACGAGGACATGGCCGCATAATCCCGGCCCCGTCCCCATTACTCCCTCAGGAGGAAACTGATGAATTCCCACTCTGCGTTCAAGCCCCGCACCAGGAACCGGAATTTCCTGCTCTCCGTCATCATGATGACCGCCAAGATGCTCTTCGTCATCGTGCTGCTGGTGGGCGTCGTTGGCACGGGGCTTGTGGTGGGCGTGGCCAAGGCCTGGGTGGAAACAGCCCCCTCGCTGGATCTGACCCAGTTCGACTCCACCGCCCAAACCTCCTTTATCTACGACAAATACGGCAATCTGATCACCACGGTGAAGGGCACCGAGAACCGAATCGACGTGCCCCTGTCCCAGGTGCCCAGGAACCTGATCAACGCCGTCATCGCCGTGGAGGATCAGCGCTTTTACAGCCACAACGGCATAGACGTGCGCCGGATCGTGGGCGCCATGGTGGCCAATCTCTTAAACGGCAACATGCAGGGCGGCTCCACCATCACCCAGCAGCTGATCAAGCAGACCATCCTCACGGACGAGCAGACCTACAAGCGGAAGCTCCAGGAGGCCTACCTGGCCATACAGCTTGAAAACGTATTGACCAAGGAGCAGATCCTGGAGGAATACCTGAACGTGATCTACCTGGGCGGCTCCAACTACGGCGTGCAGGTGGCGGCGCAGGATTATTTCGGCAAGGACGTAAGCGACCTGACGCTCAGGGAATGCGCCATGCTGGCCCGGATCATCCGAAGCCCCTACCGGAACAACCCCCGCTCCAATTACTACGCCTGGAACACCCCCGAATACATCAACGAGCGCACCGACTGGGTGCTCTCCCAGATGCTGGATCAGGAGCTGATCACGAGGGCGGAATATGAGCAGGCCATGTCCGAGGACGTGGTGGTGCTGCGCACCTCCTCCTCTTCCTCTCAGGAGCTCTACGACAACATCTACTACGTGGAGTACGCCATATACGACGTGGTCACCAAGATGCTGAGGGTGGAGGGCCTGGAGGACACCTCCGCCAACCGGGCCAGGATGCAGAGCCGCCTGCGCACGGGAGGATATTCCATATATACCTCCCTGGATCCGGACCTTCAGGACGGAGTACAGACCCTGGTGGCGGGCTGGGACGGATATCCCAAGATGCTCCGCTCCGCGGATTCTGTGTATTACGCCTCTTTGGGCAACGGCGAATACCTGGAGCTGGTGGAGCCCCAGGCCGCCGTCACCGTCATCGACTGGACCACGGGCGAGATACAGGCCGTCATCGGCGGCAGGCAGACGCCCACGGGCCTTCTGCAGACCAACCGGGCGTATCAGAACGAGATGCCCGTGGGATCGTCCCTAAAGCCCCTGTCCGTGTACGGCCCGGCCATCGAGATGGGCTACTCCCCCGGCACGCCGGTGATCAACGCCCCCATCAAGATCGCCGGATGGGACGACGAGAAGGGCTATCCCTCCAACTATTCCGCCAATTCCTACAACGGCTGTGAGTCCATGCGCATGGCCATCAACAAGTCCCACAACGTGGCGGCGGCCTACACCCTGATGTATCTGGTGGGCATGGACAATTCCGTGAGATTCCTTTTGAACCTGGGCATCAGGGAATCCCGTATCCAGAAGACCGGCGCGGGCCTGGCCCTGGGCATATCCGGTATCTCCACGGTGGAGATGGCCGCGGGCTTTGGGGCCATCGCCAACGACGGCGTGTATCTGGAGCCCTACGCCTTCACCGAGATCAAAAACGCCGACGGCAGTACCTACATCGACGTGGGCGATATCCAGATCTCCCGGCGGGTGTTCTCCGAGCAGACGGCCTGGCTCGTGAAGGATCTATTGATCGGCAACTGTACCCAGGACGTGGGCACCGGCGCGCTGGCCAATTTCGGCGGGTTCACCGTGGGCGGCAAGACGGGCACCAACTCCGACGCCGTGGGCGTATCCTTTACCGGCATCACCGCCTACTACGCCTGCTCCGTGTGGATCGGCCACGATATGTACAAGCCCCTGGTCTCCGACGCCACCGGCGGCAGCTACTCCGCGCCCCTGTTCGCGGCGGTGATGAAGTATGTGCACTCCTTCAAGGGCATCACCCAGAACAAGCCCCTGAACGAAAAGACGGCGTATGAGATGGGCCTGAGGGAGGTCACCGTGTGCGGCGTGTCCGGCATGCTGCCCACCGCCGCCTGCCGGATCGACGTAAACGAGTACGAGCTGATCACCGACTACTACATCCCCGGCACGGAGCCCACCCAGACCTGCAACATGCATCGGACCATGCGGCTGTGCACCCGCACAAAGCAGTCTCCCAGCTCCTACTGCTACGACACGGACATTTACGGCGTGATCTACATGCCCGAGGGCCATCCCCTCAGGTATGATTCCGCCACCAACGTGCGGCAGTATTTCTGGGGCGCCAGCACCAGCCAGTCCTCCGCCGCCGTGGGCGTGTGCACCGAATGCGCCAGCAGGCGTGGCGCGTCCATCACCAATTCGGAGAGGGACACGATTTTAAGCTACGCCAACCGGGCCATCGCCGACGCCAACAGCTTACTCAACAGCGGACGGCTCAACAACGACGACTTCAACCGGGTCACTACCGCCCGCAACGCCCTGCAGCTGGCCATGGACGAGGACAGCGAGATCGAGGTGCTGCGCACGCTGGTCAGCGCCCTGAAGCGGGTCAACGAGGCCACCCACAAGTCCTACGGATTCTGATATCCATCGTTTCTGATCCGCCTGGCAACTTCGCCGGGCGGATTTCTTATGCGCGCCGCTGTGTGGGGGCGGGGGGCTCCTCGCCCCCCTGGCCCCCTGCGCCAAAGGGCATCGGCCCTTTGGAAACCCGGGGTCGCAGGAGAAATGCATGCCCCATGAAGAAAGGCAAAATCCGCGCCGGGCACTTGATTTACCGCCAGTCCTGTGATACTATGACATAGGAAATCAACGAGGAGGGAACGCCATGAAAACGCTTCAGGAGATCATTGGTGAGCGGGTGGCCTTCGGGGCCTGGTCCGTGTATGAGGACGAGCTGATCGACCCGGCCAGATGCCGCCGGGTGGCGGAGGTGGGACTGGACTTTGGGTATGCCAGCCTGTCCCAAAGGAACCGTGAGACCATCCTTTCCAACTGCGAACAGTCGGGCCTGCGGGTGATGGCCTTCGTGGACGAGATCATGCGGCTGCCCGCCGATCATTCCTATCGTATGCCCAGCCTGCTGGAGCCCTATGTGTCAAGCCCCGCCTACGCGGGCACGGCCCTGCGGGACGAGCCGGGGGTGGCGGATTTCCCGCGCCTGCGGAGGCATCTGGACGCCCACAGGAAGGCCGCGCCGGAGAAGATCGGGCTTGTGAACCTGTTCCCCATATACGCCAATTCCGACCAGCTGGGCGGGGTGGATTATGAGACCTACATATCCCGCTTCGCCAGCGAGGTGGACGACAAAATATTGAGCTACGACTCCTATCCCCTCTACGGCCAGGGCGGCCAGGCCTGGCTGCAGGACGACTACCTGCGCAATTTCGAGATCGTGGCCCGGCAGGCCCAAAAGACGGGCAGCCAGCTCTGGTTCTTTATACAGACCCTGTCCTTTAACTACACCCACCGGGATCCGGGAGAGAGGGACCTGCGCTGGCAGATCTTCTGCGCCATGTCCTTTGGAACGAGAGTGATACAGCTGTTCACCTACGGCACGCCGCCCAACGGGGACGAGTATTTCGAGGACGCCCTCATCGACCGGGCGGGCAACAGGACGCCCCGCTACGACATGGCCAAGAACATCATCGCCGAGTTCAACCGGTGGACGGGCCGCTACGTGCCCTACCGCTGGGTGGGGGCCATGACCCGGGGCCGGGAGACGGAGCACCGGCAGCGGGAGTACGACGTGATCTTCCCCGGCGGCATATGCAGAAAGCACGCCCTGATGGGCACCTATATGGACATGGAGCACGAGCTGACCGCCTTCTCGCCGGTCGTGGACTTTTCCGGCGACGCGCCGCTTCTGATGGGGTGCTTTGAGAAAAACGGCG
>CADAGW010000074.1 GCA_902787475.1 uncultured Eubacteriales bacterium | reverse complement strand
TTTGGAGCAGATGACGGGAATCGAACCCGCGTAGTCAGCTTGGGAAGCTGATATTCTACCATTGAACTACATCTGCGTAGCGGATTATATTTTACTATACCGAACGGCGTTTGTCAAGAGAGAAAACGAAAAAAAGATAATCAATCTTTCGCGCGGCGGATCGGTTCTTCGGTTTCTTCAAAAAACGACGGACGCCGTTTTATGGCGTCCGTTTCGTCACTCTTCCTTCCGTTCCTTCGTCAACAGATCGTAAAAATCGCTCTTGCTCATTCCTCTGTCCTTCGCCGCCGCCTTCACGGCGTCCATTTTCGGGAGTCCCGCGGCGACGTGCACAAGGCCGGCATGGGCACCACCCTCACCGTCCTCTGGTTCGGCGAGGGCTCCGTGTTCCTTCTCCACGTGGGCGACAGCCGGGCCTACCTGATCCGCAACGGCGTGGCCATCCAGATCACCCGGGACCACAGCGTAGTGGGCGAGATGGTGGAGCGGGGCGAACTGACCCCCGAGCAGGCCCGGGTCCATCCCCAGCGCAATTTCATCACCCGGTGCCTTGGCGCGGCAGGCGACGTGGAGCCGGACATCGCCCGGCTGGTGTCCCGTCCGGACGACATCTGGCTTCTCTGCTCCGACGGCCTGTCCAACTATGTCAAGTCACAGGAGATCGCCCAGGTCATGTGCTCCGAGGGCTCCCACGACGACCACGTCCATACTCTCGTGCAGATGGCCCTCGACCGGGGCGGCGCGGACAACGTGACCGTCGTGGCCGCCGTCCAGGGAGGGCTTGCGTAATGGAACAAAAGCTTCTCTCCGGGAAGTATGTCCTGCGGGAGATCATCGGCATGGGCGGCATGTCCATCGTCTACCGGGCGTGGGATACCAAGCACGACCGGGAGGTGGCGGTGAAGGTGCTCCGGCCCGAATTCTCGGCGGACGCCGAGTTCGTGCGCCGGTTCAACCAGGAGGCCCAGGCCGCCTCCCGCATGTCCCATCCCAACATCGTGGGCATGTACGATCTGGGGCAGGACGGCGATCTGCGCTACATCGTCATGGAGTACGTGCGGGGCACCACCCTCAAGGAGATCATCCGCCAGGAAGCCCCCATGCCCGCCCAGCGGGCCGTGCAGATCACCCTGCGCATCCTCTCCGCCGTCAATCACGCCCATCACAACCACATCGTCCACCGGGACATCAAGCCCCAGAACATACTGGTGCAGGAGGACGGCGGAATCAAGGTGGCCGATTTCGGCATCGCCCGGCTCACCACCAACGCCACCCTCACCACCAGCTTCGGCAACATGCTGGGGTCGGTGCACTACTTTTCTCCCGAGCAGGCCTCGGGCGAGGTGGCGGACGAAAAGAGCGACCTGTACTCCGTGGGCGTGGTGTTCTATGAGCTGATCACGGGCCGGGTGCCCTTCGAGGGGGAAAGCCCCGTCTCCGTGGCCTTAAAGCACGTCAGCGAGCCTCCCATGGATCCCCGGGACATCAATCCGGAGGTCAGCAAAGCCCTCTCTGAAGTGGTCTTAAAAGCCCTTTCCAAGTCTCCCTCCGACCGCTATCCTTCCGCCACAGACATGGCGGCGGACCTGAAAAAGGCCCTCCGCAATCCCCAGGGCGGGTTCGTCAAGACGGGGGAGAACGGAAACGGCCGGGACGCCGGGCGGGACAAGCGGCACCGTCGGCTCATGAAGCGGCTCCGGGCCCTGTCCCTGGCCCTTCTCATCGTGGTGTTCGCGGTGGGGGCCACCTTCGCGGGCCGGGAGGTCAAGCGCCTTATGAACCGGGTCACCCTGCCCAGCTTCCTCCTTATGAACGTGGACGTGGCCCAGGCCCGGCTCACCGAAATGGGCCTCAACGTGGAGCTGGACGAAAAGCACAATCCCGAGGTGGCCCCCGGCGTGGTATACATGCAGACCCCCGAATCGGGCCGCAAGCTCCAGCGGGGCGACACCGTGCGCCTCACCGTGAGCCTGGGCAGGGATCAGATCATGGTGCCCAAATTCCTGGAGATGACCCGCTCCGACGCGGTGAACCGGGTGGAGAGCGAGGGCCTGACCATAGGCCGCATCATACTGCAGGTGTCCGACGCGGCCTTCGACACGGTCATCGGCCAGAATCCCAACCCCAACGACATGGTGGACGCGGGCACCGAGGTGACGCTGTACGTAAGCGGCGAGTCAAGCCCCATGCCGGACCTGACGGGCCTGAATCGGAATGACGCGGAAAACCTTCTGACCCAGCGGGGCTTCAGCGTGGGAAACGTGGCCGAGCGGGTCAGCGACGAGGAGCCGGGCACCGTCATCGGCCAGTCCGTGCCCCCGGAGACGGTGATGCTCTTGGGCGAGTCGGTGAATCTGGTGGTGGCCCAGGCCCAGCCGGATCAGTACTACGCCACGGTCAGCTTCAACGTGCCGGTCAAAAACAGCGGCGACTCGGTCAGGTGCACCCTCCTGGACGCGGACGGCCAGGAAAACGAGGTATACCTTCGCTCCTACAAGGCGGGCACCCAGGCCATCACGCTGGAATTGACCAGCCCCACCAGTGGCAGCTTCACGCTCCGGGTATACGTGGCCGGAGAATTGGCCCTTGAAAAAATGGTGGAATTCGAGTGACGGGGAGGTTCCTTTTTGGAGGGTATCGTATTGAGCGGCGTGGGCGGACTGTACACCGTCCTCTCTGACGGCCGGGAATATCCCTTGCGGGGCCAGAACAAGATGCGCCACGAGCGGGTCAGGCCCGTGTCCGGCGATACGGTGGAGTTCGAGCCCGGCACGGGGGAGGACAACGGGTGGCTGGTTCGCATACTGCCCCGCAAAAATGAATTAAAGCGCCCCAACGTGGCCAACCTGGATCTTCTGGTGGTGGTCATGGCCGCCGCCACCCCTGACCCCGAGCTCCAGCTGGCAGATACCATACTCCTTTCCGCCACCAGATCCCGCGTGGACTGCCTGGTGGTGGTGAACAAACGGGACCTTGACCCGGATAGGGCCCAAGCGCTTGAGGGCGAGTTTTCCGCCGCGGCGCAGGGGGCCCTGGCGGTCTGCTCCCAGGATGAAAGCGACATGGCCCGCCTGCGCGCTCTTCTCTCCGGCAAGATCCACGCCTTCTGCGGCCAGAGCGGCGTGGGGAAGAGCACCCTCATAAACGCCCTTTACGGCCTTGAAAGGACCACCGGCGGCCTGTCGGACAAGACCCAAAGGGGCCGGCACACCACCAGATCCTCCCAGCTGATCCCCCTGCCCGGAGGCGGCATGGTGCTGGATACCCCGGGGTTCAGCCTCCTGGAAACAGACGTATTTGACCCCATAGAGATCAAGGACTATTACCCGGAATTTGTGCCCTACGAAGGAAAGTGCCGCTTTTCTCCCTGCGCCCACCGAAGCGAGCCCGGCTGCGCCGTCCGCTCGGCGGTGGAGGCGGGCCTCATCAACGAGAACCGATGGAAGAGATATGACCGTCTCTTTGAAGAACAGAGAATCAAATGGAGGGATCGTTATGATTAAGGTAGCTCCGTCCCTGTTGGCTTCCGACTTCCTGAACCTGGGCCGGGACATCGAAAAGGTGCGCGCGGCGGGAGGCGATTACCTCCACTGCGACGTGATGGACGGCGCCTTCGTGCCCAACATCTCCTTCGGCCAGCCCGTGGTGAAGGCGGCGGTCAAGTCCGGCATCCCCTGCGACGTGCACCTGATGATCGAAAAGCCGGAAAAGTACATCGAGGAATTCGCCAAACTGGGGGCCCGCATCATCACCGTACACGCCGAGGCCTGCGTGCACCTGAACCGCCAGCTCCGCCTCATCCGGGAGTGCGGCTGCCTGGCCGGCGTGGCTCTCAATCCCGCCACCTCGCCCGAGTGCCTCCGCTACAGCCTGGGGGAATTCGACCTGGCCCTGGTCATGACGGTGAACCCCGGCTTCGGCGGCCAGAAGATGATCATGAAGGCCACCGACAAGATCACCGAGATCCGGGACATGCTGGCCTCTGAGGGAGCTGAGGCCGAGATCGAGGTGGACGGCGGCGTCAACGAATCCACCGCACCCATGCTGATCAAGAAGGGCGCCACCCTGCTTGTGGCGGGCTCCGCCTTCTTCGGGGCCAAGGACTGTGCAGAGTTCATCAAAAATATACGGGGCTGACCCATCCGCCGCCGGAGATCCCGGCGGCATTTTATATGGAGGACGATATGTTCAAAGCGCTCATCCTGATCCTCATCGCCTTCGGGTTTCTCTTCGACCTGATCACGTCGTGCCTGGATTCGTCCTGGCGCAAAACACATCCTCTGCCCAGAAACGTAACGGACGTGTACGACCCGGCCCAATACGACACCTGGCAGCGCTACTCCGCCGAGAAAAAGCGGCTCTCCCTCATGGGCTCCTTCGTCTCCGCCGCCCTGGCCTTTGTGTTTTACGCCCTCGACCTGTTCGCCCATATCTCCAAATCTATCCTTCCCGCCGGGGAGTACGCCTCCTCCATTATGCTGGTGCTTTTCTGGACCCTCCTTACCTCCCTCGTCGGCCTGCCCTTCAGCTATGTCTCCCAAATGAAGATCGAGGAAAAGTACGGCTTCAACCGCTCCACCCACGCCACCTTCCTTGTGGACTTCGTCAAGGAGACGGTGATAGGCGCGGGCCTGATGTGCGGCCTCACCGCCGCCTGCGTGGCCTTTTATCACGCCTTCGGCCCCTGGTTCATACTGGCGGTATACCTTCTCATCGCCGCCTTTTCCATCGTCGTGTCCACCTTTTCCCTCACCTTCATGAAGCTGTTCAACAAGTTCGAGCCCCGGCAGGAGGGCTCCCTCCGCTCCCGCCTCACCGCCATGTTTGAGAAAAGCGGCTATCGCCTCAAAAACATATACGTCATGAACGCCTCCAAGCGCACCACCAAGGCCAACGCCTTCTGCGCGGGACTGGGGCGCTACAAGGAGATCGCCCTCTACGACAACCTGGTCAACCACTTCACCGACGACGAGATCCTGGCCGTGTTCGCCCACGAGCTGACCCACTTCCGGCACAGCGACACCCGGCACATGACTGTACTGAACCTCATCCGCTTCCTGCCCGCGGCGGTCCTCTTTTTCCTGATGGCGGAAAACCCGGCGCTGCTTCATCAGCTGGGCTTTGACGCCCTCCACTTCGGCATCATACTCATTACCCTGGCGGAGGCCCTTTTGGGCCCGGTCATGACCCTGGCGGACATCCCCGTTCACGCCGTTTCCCGGGCCCACGAGAGGCGGGCGGACACCTGGGCCGCCGGAGAGGGCCTGGGGCAGGCGCTGGTCTCCGCCCTGAAAAAGCTGGCCCGGGGGAATTTCGCCAACCTCAATCCCCATCCCGTAAACGTGGCCCTGTCCTACACCCATCCGCCCATCTCGGAGCGTGTGGCCTACATACTCGAGGCGGATAAACAGTTTCGCCATAATTAACGCAACGTTCGTATGATTCATGTTTACGGCCCCGACGGGCCGTGCTATACTACTCACAAATCAAATATACATATGCCTTATCCAGAGCGGTGGAGGGACGGGCCCGATGATACCCGGCAACCGGTCGAACGACAGTGGTGCCAATTCCCGCGGCGCGAAAGCGCCGGAAGATGAGGCGTCGCTGTTGTTTCGCGGCGTCTTATGGGACGCCGCTTTTGATTTGGGCGAAAGGAGCATATCATGAAATCCCTGTTTACCTCTGAATCCGTCACCGAGGGCCATCCGGACAAAATGTGCGACCAGATCTCCGACGCGGTGCTGGACGCCATACTGGAGCAGGATCCCATGGCCCGGGTGGCCTGCGAGTGCATCGCCACCACAGGCCTCATCCTGGTGATGGGCGAGATTTCCACAAAGTGCTACGTGGATATCGGCAAGATCGCCCGCAAAAAGGTGCTGGACATCGGCTACAATCACTCCGAGCTGGGCTTCGACGGCAATTCCTGCGCCGTGCTCACCGCCGTGGACGAGCAGAGCGGCGACATCGCCATGGGCGTGGATCACGCCCTGGAGGGCCGCGCCGCCCACTACGACGACATCGGCGCGGGGGACCAGGGCATGATGTTCGGCTACGCCTGCGACGAGACCGACGCCTACATGCCCGCCGCCATCGAGCTTTCCCACGCCATCACCCGTCGACTGGCCGTGGCCAGAAAGACGGGCCTGGTGCCGTACCTTCGGCCCGACGGCAAGGCCCAGGTCACCGTGGAATACGAGGACGGCAGGCCCGTCAGGGTCGACACGGTGGTCCTCTCCACCCAGCACGACCCGGACGCGACCCACGAGACCATCGAGCGGGACATGATCGAAAAGGTCATTAAAGAAGCCATCCCGGCCCATCTCCTTGACGGCAATACCCGGTATCTCATCAACCCCACCGGCCGCTTCGTCATCGGCGGCCCCCAGGGGGACTCCGGTCTCACCGGCCGCAAGATCATCGTGGACACCTACGGCGGCTACGGCCATCACGGCGGCGGCAGCTTCTCCGGCAAGGATCCCACCAAGGTGGACCGCTCCGCCGCCTACGCCCTGCGCCACGCCGCCAAGAACGTGGTGGCCGCGGGCCTGGCGAAAAAGTGCGAGATCGGCGCGGCCTACGCCATCGGCGTGGCCCGGCCCGTGTCCCTGTTTGTGGACACCATGGGCACCGGCGTCATGGACGACGAGCGGATCGCGGGGCTGGTGGGGGAGACCTTCGACCTTCGCCCCGCCGCCATCATAGACCGGCTGAACCTGCGCCGCCCCATCTATGCCCAGACCGCCGCCTACGGCCACTTCGGCCGCAACGACCTGGATCTGCCCTGGGAAAAGCTGGACATGGCGGAGACGCTCAGGAAAAAGGCATAAGTGAACGTGAATTTTTCGTTTCGTCTTATGGAAACGCATTGACAAAATGCCCCTTTTGCGATACAATAACTCTTGCTGTAACGGCTCCACCAGCCCCGGGGCCGTGTAAGAAGACTGATCTTCGCCTGACCACCGAAGGAAGTCGCCATTTTACCCAGGGGAGGAATTCTTGTGAGCACGTTTATGGCCAAGCCCTCCAACGTGGAGCGGCAGTGGTATGTGATCGACGCCAATGGCCTGACTCTTGGCCGTCTGGCGACCCAGGTGGCGATGATGCTGCGGGGCAAGACCAAGCCCACCTTCACGCCTCATATCGACACCGGTGACTACGTCATCGTCGTCAACGCTTCCGGCATGAAGCTGACCGGCAAAAAGCTGGATCAGAAGATTTACGCCTATCACACCGGCTACGCGGGAGGCCGCAAGGAGATCGCGTACCGCCGTCTGATGGAAACCAAGCCCGAGTTCGTTCTCAAGCACGCCGTCCGCGGCATGCTGCCCAAGGGCCCCCTTGGCACTGCCATGTTCAAAAAGCTGCATGTGTATGCCGGGCCCGAGCATGAGCATCAGGCTCAGAAGCCCATCGCCTGCGAGATCAAAAAGTAAGGAGAAAGGAGAACACTCATGTCTGACGTATGCTTTAACGCGGTTGGCAGAAGGAAGAAGGCCATCGCCCGTGTTCGCCTGATTCCTGGCGAAGGCAATATTATCATCAATAAGCGCTCCATCGACGATTACTTCGGCGTGGAGACCCTCAAGACCATCGTCCGTCAGCCCCTGACGCTGACCGACACCCTGTCCCGCTTCGACGTGATCGTGAACGTCCATGGCGGCGGCTACACCGGCCAGGCCGGCGCCACCCGTCACGGCATCGCCCGCGCTCTGGTGAAGGCCGACGAAGAGCTCAAGGCCTCCATCAAGAAGGCTGGCTTCCTCACCCGCGATCCTCGTATGAAGGAGCGGAAAAAGTACGGCCTCAAAGCTGCCCGCCGCGCTCCGCAGTTCAGCAAGCGCTGACGAATATCCCCGTTTTCAAAGCCTTGTGTGCTTCACACAGGGCTTTTCTTTTTGCCATATCCGTCATATCCTATCAACTCATGTTTGGATAATTGCAAATCCGCCTCTATTGCATTCAACCATATGTTTTGATATAATCCTAACATGGATTGAACTATGGAGGAATTTAAATGGAGCTTGGGAAAACCATCGCCGCGCTCAGGCGGGAGAGGGGGCTGACCCAGGAGCAGCTGGGCAAGGCGCTGTGCGTCTCCGGCCAGGCGGTCAGC
>CADAGW010000073.1 GCA_902787475.1 uncultured Eubacteriales bacterium | reverse complement strand
TCGCCATTTCCGACGGCATGATGCTGGGGGCCAGCGGCGTGGTGTTCATGCTGATGATCCTCTCCACCATCACCGGCCCCACCGAAAAGGGCAAAATCCCCCTCACTCTGGTGCTGGCCTGCGCCGCCTACCTTGGCCAGGAGATCGCCGCCGGCGTGACCCAGGCCGACAACATCGCCCAGCTGGCCCACGTGGCCGGCGGCCTCTGCGGCGCGGTGTTCGGATTGTTGGGAGCAAAGAGCAAAGCGCAGTAGAAGGGGAGGCGCTGAGGGCTTCTCGCCCTCAGACTCCCCGCCAAAGGGACATTGGTTCCTCAATTCGGCATAGTCGTTTTTGAAATCCGTATATTCAAAAACTCCTTGCCTCATTGGGCTCTTTCCGGCACTGATCCGCCACTGGCGGGTGCCTCCATTCGCCCCTTTGGAATCCCTTCCTGCCGCCCTTCGGGCGGGGAACTGGATCAACATATAATACGAGCCTCCTGGATCAAAGCGATCCTGGAGGCTTGTTGATCTGTTTATTCCACTCTCACATTCATGAGAGAATCGGGCCTTCTGGCGTCCACGGTGGGCTTGCCGGACAGATTCACCACGCCCCGGATCACGGCGTCCCGCAGGTACCCCTTCACCGTCACCGGCGTCGTATGGCAGATCATATTGGATACCGTCACCGCCCGGATCCCGTCGGGCAGGTTCTTCCCGTAGTCCGAATCCCCCTCCCCCACCAGCAGCACCCCGCCGTGCTGTACGTCCTCCGGCGGGCAGTCGATGACCCCGTCCACGATCACGTTCCATATATGGGTGTCGCAGGACAGCAGCCGTATGGTGTAGCACAGCTGGGACCAGGCGTTGACGTTGCGTATGATCACGTCGTGGATCCCGCTCTCCCGCCTCGTCCAGTCCCCGGGCATCACGTGGGTGGTGCGCGTCTGCCCGCCGGGGGCGGCTCCCTTGCTCGCGATGGCGGTCAGGGCGATCACGTCGTCCCCTGTGTGGCCCGTGACCCCGTCGATCAGGATGTGGTGGCACCCGTTGCGCAGGTCGATGCCGTCCTGGTTCTCGATGTTCTGCTTCATGCCGTCGATCCAGCGGTACATCCGGGCGTCGAAGGCCACGTCCCGTATGGTGCCCATGCCGCAGGCCTCGAGGGATATGCCCCACCCGTGGGAGGCCGCCACCGTCACGCCCTCTATGGAGAATCCCTCCACGTTGGCCAGCAGTATGCCTATGCCCCGCCAGTCGCCGTACTGGGACTGATCCTCCTTCCCGGCGTCCGTGCCATAGGAATGGTCGTGGGCGTCCCAGAAGTCCAGCTTCTCCACGCTCCGCCTTTCCTCCGGCACCCAGGGAGCCATGGCCACGATGTCCTCCGGCCTATAGGGGCAGGGGCAAGCCAGTATCTTCGACCCGTCCCCGGTGGCCCGGGGATGATCCGCGCCAACCAGCCTGGCCCCGCCCTCGCCGCGGATGTGTATGTTTTGAAGGGGCCGGGGATCCTCGATCCCCAATCCGCAGTTGGCGCTCCTGATAAAGTTGTCCCGGCACTGATCCGACAGCTTCAATACGCAGCCCCTGAGCACCAGCGTGGTGTCCCCGGGCAATAGGATCGCCCGGTCCAGCACCCACTCCCGCCGGTCCGTATCTCTCTCCGATTGCCTGGGCGGTATCACCACCACGCCGTCCCCGTCCCGGTGCGAGAGCGCATTTTCTATGACCTCGCTGTCGCTTCTGCCCGCAAAGTCGTTCACATCGATCACATCCGCCGCCTCCTTCCCCTTTTCGGCCCTATTCTACCACCCATATTTTTCTCCGTCAACCCAAAAAAGGAGCCGCGGATACTGTCCGCGACCCCTTTGTTTGTCTATTGGCCCTTTGAAAATCCCCTCAACGCGTCGCCGATCCTCTGTATGATCCCCGCCGCGCCCACGGCCGCCCTTCCGCCCCGGGTGATGGCCCTCACGGCGCTGTCTCCCGCGCCCTTGCCCATGGCCTCCGTCTTCTGCCCTGTCTCCTCCTTGGCCTTCTTTGCGCTCCTGGTCTTGGTGGAGCCGCCTGCGTAGTACCTGCCGCCCTTGGCCGCCTTCTGGCCGTATTCATACAGCGCCATGGCGATCTTGTCGGCGTACTCCTTGGCCTCCCGGGCTCTCTCCTGCTCCTTGTCCCGAAGGGTGTCAAGATACGCCTGCACGTCCGTGGCGTAGGACACGTCGTACTGGGCCAGCTTGTCCGCCAGCTGCCTAGCCAACAGGGCCCGTCTTTCCTCCAGCGCGTTCTTTTCGTCCATCAGGCTCTGCCGTAGGCCCGCCAGGCCATTCAGGCCCGCCTCCCGGATCCCCGCCTGGGTCTGGGCGCTGTAGGAGCTTCTCTGCATGCCCCGCATGAGCGCGCCTCTGCCTGACTCCCGCACGCTTTTGTCCGTCTCCCGCATGAGGCGCGCCATCTGGTCCTCATATCCCTGATCCAGCCCCGCCATCTGCCGGGAGAGGGCCGCGTCGCCCTCCTCGTATGTCTGCCTGGCCCCCAGCCGCCTGGCGTCGTATTCGCCCTGATACCGCCTCCTGGCCTGGGCCTCCATTTCCTCCTCGCTCTTGGGGGTATATCCGCCCCCGCCCAGCGCCTGGGTCAATTCCGCCAACGTCATATCCTTCACCTCTTTCTCACAGCCCGTCCGCCCGGGTGGGGTCGTTTACGATGCCGAATGCCGTCAATACGGGCAGCAGCACATTGAGCAGTCCGTCCAGCTTGTCCGATATGTCCAGTCCCGCGAACTCCTTCATGCAGAACGCCGCCAGCGCCGCGATGCTGGTCCACAGCGCCCAGCTCTTCCACCGGCTCTGTTTCATCTCTTCCTCCTATCCCGCCTTGTGGTCAAAGCGTATGTGATGGTCGATCCTCTCCTTGATATAGGCGATGTCCGCCTCCATCCGGGCCAAGGCGGCGGCCCGCTCCGCGTTCCGGCCCCGCACCGTGCCCGCCGACACCACGATGGCCAGCGCCGACGCCGCCGTGGCCACCAGGGCCTGTATGTCCTGCGCCGTCACGATTCCACCTCCCCCGCCAGGCCGCTGATCCAGCCCAAAGTGCCCTTCTCATACAAAAAGCACAGCCACCCGTTTTCCGCCCGGGCCACATAGGGCCATCTCTCCCCGCTCTTCGCCACGCCCAGGGAATCAAAATCCTTCCCGTTCCCCGAGCGCACGTGCCAGGTGCCCCTGGCGGCCACCCGCACATACTTTCCCGCGCGCCTTGTGAACCATTCAAGATCCACCTCCCCGCACAGCCGGTTTACGTCGACTCTCCCCCGTATGCCCTCCACCTGGCCGTTGCTTGTGTACTGGTGAAGGTCGCAGTCGATCGTGGGCGGCGTCACCGTGCCGTCGTTTTTGCCGTACCGGGGCACCCACAAAAAATCGAACTGGCCCGGGCATTTCCGGAGCCTCGGGTACACGTACTGCCCCACATACAGCCCCAGCTTCCCGGCCCCCAGCGCCTTTAATTCTCTCGCGAAGGCCAGCGTCACCCCGTCCGTATCCGCCTGCAAAAGGCCCTTGTCCTCCACGTCCGCGGCGTAAAAGAGGGGATCCTCCCCCGACGCGGCCTCGTAATACGCTCTCGCCTGTGCCCTGGCTTCCTCCCCGCTCACCGCCGTCAGATACCAGTACGTCCCGTAGGGCACGCCGTTTTCCCGGCACCCCTGGCAGTTCTCATGGAACCGCTCGTCCCGGGTCCGCCCACATCCCGCCCGCAGTATGGCCATCTCCACGCTCCCCGCGGCCTTCTTCCAGTCGATCTCCCCCTGCCACTTGGACACATCCACGATCATATCATCACTTCCTCTTCTCACTGTATCAACTGGATCGACAGCCTGGGCCGATCCTCTTCCCTTTCCGCCTGAACCCCGTAAAACCGGGCGTAGTTTTCGGAATACCCCGTGCCCGTGACCGCCGAATCCGGGGCGCACAGGCACAGCCCGCCGATGGTTCCGCCGATCAGGTCGTCCACCGCCCGCTTGGGCAGCGTCAGCGTGCGGGTGGCCCCCGGCGGCAGAGTGCCGATGACCCCGTAGCTGTTCTTCCTCGCGAACGCCGACCCCGTGCCCCCGCACTGGGGCGACAGCCCGTAAAGCAGCACCGTCACCGCCCCGCTCTGCCCCCAGCCCGCCTTCCGGGTCAGCCTCAGCTTGCCGCCCGCCGCGGAGCGGCCAGAGTAGGCGCTCACGTCGAACCGGGCGCACCCGCTCATCTGCCCCGACGGCGGCGCGTAGCCCTGGGCCATGTCGCCCCCGCCGTTCCACGCGCCCCAATAATACGCCGTCTGCCGGGGATAGAGATGCGCCTCCCCGTCCACGTCCACACCGCTGCCGTCCACGCCGCCGGTCCTGTCCGGCGTGCCGGACACGGATATGTACCCGTTATTGAGGCTCACCGTGGTCACATTGGACGCGGACGCGGAGGGCAGCCGACCCGACCCGATCACGAACGCCCCGTCGGAGCACAGGCTCTTGTCCCCGGAGCAATCCACTATCGTCGCCCGGCTCCCGTCCATGGCCCACAGGGCGTACTTCCCCGCCGCCATGGCCGTGCCCGCAAACGACGCCGCCGACCCTTCCCTGATCTCCACCGCCCCGTGATCGCCGCTGTCCGTCTCGAACGCGCACCCCTCGGCCCTCACATAGGCGCAGGACCGCACCGTCAGCGCCGCCGCGGCGCACCGGGCGTTCATGTCCATGAGATACACCGCCGCCTGGCACCTGTCCGCCAGAACCGGCGCGTACGCCTTCATGTCCCCCGCCTCCACGGTCAGGGAACCAAACCCCGCCAGCCCCCGTATCTCCACCGGGTCGTACTCGTCATAGGCCGCCGCCACATGGATGGTCACGTCCTTTTCAAGCCACTTGCCGTTTATCTGGGACAGGGCCTCCCCGATCCTGTTGAACCGGCTCACCCCATCCGCCTCCCCGCCTCCCACGGTCATTTCCTCCGGGCCGTCGTACCTTGGCGCGGTCTGGGGGCTCCACAGCCGGGGAAAATAGCCCCCCGCCGCGTCCAGGGCCATGTACTGATTGCCCCCGCAGCCCACCTCGAAGGTCTCCGTCTGTATGCGCACCGCGTCCTGGGTGATCTCCACCCCGCTGCCCGCCACCAGCTCGCCCTCCGCCTGGCCCCAGTCCGTCTCCTGATTGCCCTTCTCCATCTGCACCCGGCTGACGCCGGCGCTTCCGTTTCCGGTCTTTTCAAACCGCACATCCGCGCCCAGGCCCCCGGTGAGCGTCACCTTCACCGCCTCGTGTCCCGTCCCGGCGCGCACCTCAAACTCCCCTATCTGCACGCCCCCGGTCGCCGCCCGGATCACGTCTGCGCCGCTTGACTCCCAGTCGAAGGAGAACACCATCTCCTCTCCCCGGCCCGTGCCCGCGCCAGCGGTCTCATACCGGCCCATCTCCCCGGCCCCGTCCCCGGTGAGCGGATGGGCGGTGCCCTTTATGAGGTTCCGTCCTCCCACCCGTATGCTGCCCACCGCCGCCCGTATGGCGCTGTCGGTCTGCTCCAGCGACGAATACCTCTCAAGCTCCGCCGCGTCCGCCTTTCCCCGGATCTCCTTTCTGAGGCCCACGCTCAGATCCTTTTCCGATATCCGTCCCCACTTTAGGTAAATGTCGTCCAGTATGTCCGTCAGCCGGGTCAGAAACACCCTTTCCTCCCGGCCCCATCCGCTGGGCGTGGGCAGCGGCTCGTACTGATGCGTATGGTTCATATTGATCCCCGTCCTTCCTCAGTCCCGGTCCAGGTCGCACTCCACCTGGATCCCGCCCATCAGGGCAAATTCGCTCTGGGCGGCGGAGCGCACCTCCAGCCGGAACCGCCTGCCCCGGGCCTGCAGGGCCAGCCTGGCCGGCCTTCCCGCGGTCAGCTCCATGGTCCTCTGCCACATGCCCCTTTCCGTCCGCACCCCCACCGTCACCGACGCCGACCGGTCGGCGCATATCCTCACGGTAAACCGCCGCTTCACGCTCCCGGGCCCGTCCGCCGTCTGCCACCGGCTCACCCACCGCATGGCCAGCGTATCGCCGCCGGAAAGGGCATACACCTTCCCCTCCAGCCCGGAGGTGAACAGCAGCTCCCCCTCCGTCTCCAGGAAGGACTTCACATACACCCCCACCCGCAGGCAGAACACGCCCCTTTTGGTGTCGTATTCCAGCACCGCGTTGTTGACCGGGCTCTCGTCCAGGGGCACGGCCAGGCAGTATATATCCCCCCGCATGGCCGCGCAGGCCCCGTCCGCCGCGTCCCAGTGGATCCGGCCCAGCACCCGCTTCACCTGTCCCCGGCCGAATATCTCCGCCGTGGCCCCGTCATAGCGCACCAGCCCGTCCCGGGAGAGCATATACGCCTCGCTCCCGTGCACCACCAGGCTGTTTTCGCATATGGCGCCACCGCCGTACTGCTCCTTCATCACGTACTGGCTGGGGTCGGTGCCCAGTATCCTCCACACTCGCCTTTTCTTCACCGCCAGCAGCTGTGCTCCCATGGGTCTGAGCGCCACGAAGCTGTCCCCGTCCCAGGAGGGCTGCAGTATATCCCCCGCCCCGTCCTCCGGGTTGTCCTCGTCCGCCTCCCAGTTGAAGGGATCGTATGGCGCTGAATACATCAGCTTGTCCGGGTCGCCCTCTATGCCGCTTCCCCATATCCTCTCCGCGTGCCGGGCCAATACGCCGAAGCGCACCTCCCCGCCCCCGCCGGGCCGTATGGTCACCCTGGCCGCCTGCCGGGTGTCCCCATACACGCAGATCATGCCGTCCCGGCTGTTGGTCAAAAGCAGCACGTCTATGGGCGCCTCCGCGTCCACCCACACCGCCCCGTCCACGCTCTGGGCATACCGCTCCCCGGCCTTCTCGTAATACCCGTTCACCTCGTAGCTCACAAAGTCAAAGGAATCCTTGATGATCCCCGTGGCGATCCTCTGCCACTGGCTCTCCCCCGCGTCCCGGGCGTAGAGACTGCTCCCCGCCGCCGCCACCAGCAGCAGGGGATCCTCCCCCTCGTTTCGGTGATACCGCCTGTACAGCCCCGCCAGGGTGCCTATGGGCTCCCCCACCGCTCCCGGCAGGGCCTCGCCCCGGGGAAAGGGCCTGAGCCCTCCCCCCTCGCAGTCGAAATTCTCCCCTTCCCAGGCGTACTCCAGCCCCTCGCCGAAGCCGTCCCCATCCTGATACAGTCCCTTGAACGCCCCCGAGCGCAGATACGCCCGGCTTCCCGTTCCCGCCATATACCCTTCTCCTTTCTCCCGTTCCCGGTCAGATCCCGGTGAATACCACCCTTTCGTCCTCCTTCATCCGGATCCGGCTCACCGCCTGGTGGTACCGGGCGTAATGGGCCGCGCTCCGCTCCCGCTTTTCCGGACTGCCGTCCCTGAGCATCATATACGCCCCGTACTCCGCCATGGCCGCCTGGGCCCACAGGGGCATGTCCGGACTCTCGTCGTCGCCAAGGGGCTGGGGCCATTCCCTTCCCGCCGCCCTTTCCATCTCTCCCCGGGCCTCTTCTATGGCGTCGTCCAGGTGGGGCGCGAACTGATCCCCGTCCCAGCTCTCCGCCCCGATCCAATACAGTGCCTTTTCCCGGATCTCTTTCTTGGTCATACTGCCGCCGCCCCTCTCACAGCCGGGCGAACCGTCCGGAGCTGTAAAGGGCCTCAAACACCCGGTAGGGCACCTCCACGTTCTCGCCCCGCATGATCAGCGTGGTCTCCCCGTTCACGATCACCGGCACGGTCTGATCCACCCGGTTCTCTCCGTCCTCCTCAAGCCTTGGCAGAAACACCCTGACCCGGTTGTCGTCCGACGGCTCCACAAACTTCTCCATTCTTTCTCCCTCCTTCCGGGGCGGTCTCCCCGCCCCGGCCCATTCTCATTTCACATCCGGGGGATCCTGGGCCGGACCACTCCCTCCGTCATTGCGAGCCGCAAATCGGCGAAGCGGTCCGTCCCCCTTCCCCCGTTCTCTTACTCGCTCACGCCGTGCTCGATCCGCACGATATACGCGTCCTGCAGGATCGTGGCGCAGAAGCCCCGCACCTTCCAGGCGATGGTGGCCCTCTGGTTCAGGGGATCCAGGGCCCCGGAGGAGCCGCTGGGCTTGATGATGATTTCCACGTT
>CADAGW010000072.1 GCA_902787475.1 uncultured Eubacteriales bacterium | reverse complement strand
TGGGCGAGACCGGCGCGGGCAAGAGCACGCTGGTAACTCTGCTGGGCCGGTTTTACGACGTGAAGGAGGGCAGCGTGAAGGTGGACGGGATCGACGTGCGGGAGCAGCAGCTGCGCCCCCTGCGCCGACAGATCGGCTACGTGCCCCAGGAAACCTTCCTCTTTTCCGATACCCTCGAGGACAACATCCGCTTCGGCCGGCCCGAGGCCTCCCGTGAAAAGGTAGAGGTGGCGGCCCGGGTGGCCCAGGCCACGGAGTTCATCGACGAAATGCCCGACGGCTACGACACCGTGGTGGGCGAGAGGGGCCTGGGCCTCTCCGGCGGCCAGAAGCAGAGGGCGGCCATCGCCCGGGCGGTGCTCATCGACCCGGCCATACTGGTGATGGACGACTCCACCTCCGCCGTGGACATGGAGACGGAATACCGGATCCAGCAGGAGCTCAAGCAGGTGCTCTCAGGCCGCACCACCTTCATCATCGCTCACCGCATCTCCTCCGTCAAGAATGCGGACCAGATATTGGTGCTGGATCACGGCCGCATCGCCGAGCGGGGCACCCACGCCCAGCTCCTGGAGCAGAACGGCATATACGCCCGCATGGTGCGGGATCAGTACCGGGACTTCGATGAAATGAAAAAGCGGCTGGGAGGTGACAAATAATGCCCCGTTTACTCCGCCAGACCGACGACGAGGCCCTGGAGCGGCCATTTAACAAGGACCAGTTCGTGCGCCTGATGCGCTACATGCTGCCCTATAAGAAAAACGTGGCCATCGCCCTGGCATTGATGGTGGTGGCGGCCCTGTGCTCGCTGGGCCAGCCCATGCTCCTGAGCAACGCCATATCCGACCTGCAGACCGGGGACGCCAGCCGGACGACCCTATTGGTGGTGGGCATGGTGGCCTTCGCGGCGGTGGGCGCCCTGTGCACCCGCACCCGCGTGTGGCTGATGGACCAGTCCGGACGGAAGGCCCTGGCAAGGCTAAGGCAGGATCTTTTCGACCACATACAGGGCATGTCCTTCTCCTTTTTCGACACGAGGAGCGCCGGTAAGCTCCTGGTCCGGGTCATAAACGACGTAAACAGCCTGAACGACCTGTTCACCAACGGCATCGTGAACGTGCTGGTGGACGTGTTCACCCTGATCGTTCTGCTGGTGGTCATGCTGGTGGTCAACTGGAAGCTGACCCTCATCGGCATGTGCGTCATGCCCTTCACCATATTCGTCATATTCAAGGTGCGCCGCATGATGCGCAAGCGCTGGCAGGTGGTGCGCATGAAGTCCTCCAACCTCAACGGCTACCTCCATGAGTCCCTGGCCGGCATGCGGGTGACCGAGGACTTCGCCCGGGAGCCGGAAAACTACGAGGCCTTCAGCGACGTGGGCAACGACATCCGCAAATCCTGGATGCACGCCATATACCTCAACAACTCCTTCTGGCCCATGCTGGACATGACCGGCAACATCGGCACCGCCCTGGTGTATTACTTCGGCGTGCGGCTGATGGGCGGCGGGGCGCTGAACCTGGCGGGACTTTTGCTCATATTGTGGTACCTGGGCCGGTTCTGGCAGCCTCTGAACACCCTGTCCAACTTCTACAACTCCGTGCTCACCGCCATGGCCTCCATGGAGCGGATATTCGAGATCATGGACACTCCCTCGGCCATACAGGACAAGCCGGACGCCTACCCCCTGCCCCCGGTGAAGGGCAAGGTGGAGTTCGACCATGTGACCTTCTATTACGACCCCGCCAAGCCGGTTTTGAAGGACGTGTCCTTCACCGTCCAGCCCGGCCAGACCATCGCCCTGGTGGGCCCCACCGGCGCGGGCAAATCCACCGTGGTCAATCTGGTGTCCCGGTTCTACGACGTGGTGGGCGGAGCGGTCAAGATCGACGGCCACGACATACGGGATATACAGCTTCGCACCCTCCGGGAGCAGATGAGCGTGATGATGCAGGACTCCTTCATATTCTCCGGCACCATCATGGACAACATCCGCTACGGGCGGCTGGACGCCACGGACGAAGAAGTCATCGCCGCCGCCAAGGCCGTGCACGCCCACGACTTCATCATGGAGATGGAGAAGGGCTATCAGACCGAGGTCAACGAGCGGGGCTCCTCCCTGTCGGTGGGCCAGAGGCAGCTGGTGTCCTTCGCAAGGGCGCTGCTGAACGACCCCAAGATACTGATACTGGACGAGGCCACCTCCTCCATCGACACCCGTACGGAGCTGCTGATCCAGGAGGCGCTCAATGTCCTTCTCAAGGGCCGCACCAGCTTCGTCATCGCCCACCGGCTCTCCACCATACGAAACGCCGACTGCATCATGGTGATACAGGGCGGCCACATCGCCGAGGCCGGCACCCACGACCAGCTCATCGACATCCCCGGCGGCCACTACCGGGGCCTGTGCGAGGCCCAGTACCGGTTCCTGCTGGAGGATTAAGGCTTTCCCCGATTCCCCGCCCGGGGCTCATATGGAGCTCCGGGCTTTTGCGTATCTCTTTCTTGACGGAAGGCCCTTTACATGGTATCATCATCTGGGGAGGGATGACATATGATCCGTCGCGTACTGCTTACTTTGGCTGCTTTGATGATGGTGTGCACCGGGCTGGCGCTGGCACAGGAGGATCTGTATATCCGCCGGGTGGAGGGCCTGCCGGAGGACTTTTTCATGGGCATGGACGTGTCCTCCGTGCTCAGCGAGGAGGCGTCGGGGGTCAGATACCATGACGCCCAGGGCAGGGAGAGAGACCTGTTTGACATACTGGAGGAAAACGGCATCAACCTCATCCGGGTCCGGGTGTGGAACGACCCCTTCGACAGTCAGGGCCGGGGCTACGGCGGCGGCAACTGCGACATAAACGCGGCCATAGAGATCGGACGCCGGGCCACCGCCCACCACATGGGCCTGCTGGTGGACTTCCACTACTCCGACTTCTGGGCCGACCCCGCCAAGCAGATGGTTCCCAAGGCCTGGCGGGATATGGACATCAAGGAAAAGATACCCGCCCTTCACGACTGGACGCGGGAGTGCCTGACCAAACTCCGGGACGCGGGCGTGGACGTGGCCATGGTGCAGCTGGGCAACGAGACCAACGGCAGGCTCTGCGGCGAAAAGATATGGATGAAGATATATCAGCTGATGGACGCGGGCAGCCGGGCCGTGAGGGAGGTGTATCCGGACGCCCTGGTGGCGGTGCATTTCGCCAACCCGGAGAGCGGGGACAATTACCTCTCCTGGGCGTCGAAGCTCAGCTATTATCACCTCGACTACGACGTGTTCATGACCAGCTATTACCCCTACTGGCACGGGACGCTGGACAACCTCAAATCCGTCCTCAGCCAGATCGCGGATACCTACGATAAAAAGGTGATGGTGGCCGAGACCAGCTACGCCTGGACCCTGGAGGACGGGGACATGAGCCCCAACACCATCGGCGAGGGCGGGGCCTACGAAAAACCCTATCCCTTCACCGTGCAGGGCCAGGCCAATCACATATCGGACGTGATCGGGGCCATGGCGGACATCGGCGGCATCGGCGTGTGCTGGTGGGAAGGGGCCTGGGTGCCCGTGGGCCGGGATTCGAGGGAAGAAAACCAGGCCCTGTGGCAGGAGCACGGCTCCGGCTGGGCGTCCTCTTATGCCGGGGAGTACGATCCGGACGATGCCGGGGTGTACTACGGCGGATGCGCCTGCGACAACCAGACTCTGTTCGACTTCTCGGGCCGGGCTCTTCCCTCCCTGTCCGTGTTCCGCATGGTGCGGGAGGGCCAGACCCCGCCCGTCACCGTGGACGCCCTGGACGAGCCCCACGTCTACTGCGACTTAAACGGGCCCGTGGCCCTGCCGGACACCGTGGACGCGGTGATGAGCGACAATTCCAGGCAGGCCGTGCCCGTGACCTGGGAGGCCATCGACCCGGAGGCCCTGAAGGCCGCTGGGCCCGCCGCCTATGAGATCCACGGCACGGCGGAGGGCCGGGAGGCGGTGCTGACCCTGCACATGGTGCGCTTTAACTACGTGCTCAACGGCAGCTTTGAGGAGGACGACGTGAGCATGTGGCGGTGCACGGATTTGGGGCAGACCGAACAATTGTACTGCGAGGAGAAAAAGACCGACTCCCTCACGGGCCTTCGTCACTGGCACTTCTACTCCGCCCAGCAGGACACGGTGGAATTTGAGCTGGAGCAGGACATATCCGCCCTGCCCGCAGGGACATATGAATACCGCATATCCATACAGGGCGGCGACTGCGGAGAGACCGACATATACAGCTACGTGAAGATCGACGGGGAAATGATCTATACCCAGCCCGCGTCCGTCACCAAATGGAACGACTGGCACACCCCCGCCATCGGCCCCTTCTCTGTGGAGGACGGCCAAACGGTCACCGTAGGCATACACGTCAGGTGCGGCGGCAAAGGGGCCTGGGGCAAGATCGACGACGCGGAACTGACCAGCGCTGGGGAATAGCGCGGACGCATGGAGGCGGATATGGACAAATATGATCGGGTGAAGCGGGCCCTTTTGGCCATGCAGCGCCACTCCTGGGAGCAGGGTGTGGCCATGCAGGCGTTTTGGGAGGAGGGAGATCACGCCCTTGTGGCGGCCATGGCCCGGGACGCGGTCTGCCGCCAGCTTCCCGACGGCCGGGCGGCGGTGGTGGGAGGGGACATGGGCGTCACCGATCCCTGCTGCTGCGGGGAGGCTTTGCTCTCCGCCGCCAACAAGACCGGAGACCCGGCGCTTGGGGACGGCGCGGCCCGGCTGCTTAGCTGGGCCCTCAAAAAAGCCCCCAGGGCGAAGGACGGCACGGTGTACCACCTGTTGGACAGACAGCAGATCTGGGTGGACTCCATCTACATGCTCCCGCCCTTCCTGGCGGCGGCGGGGGAATATACCGAGGCCTTCCGCCAGGCGGAGGGCATGTATATGCGGCTTCACGACGATGCCACCGGCCTCATGCGCTCCCGCTGGGACGAGGCGGCGGCCTCCTTCTGCGCCCCGGAGTTCTGGGGCGTGGGCAACGGCTGGACGCTCTCGGGCCTTACCCGCCTTCAGGCCCTTCTGCCGGAGACCATGGCGGGGGAAAGGGACATTCTCCGGGAGCGGGTGCGGAGCCTCCTTACGGCCCTTCGCCCCCATACCCGGCCCGACGGCCTGTTTCACAACGTGGTGGACGACCCCGCCTCCTTCCCGGAGACCAACCTGCCCCAGATGGCTGCCTATACCATTTACCGGGGCGTCAGGGAGGGATGGCTGAATAGGTCCCTTCTGCCCTGGGCCCACGATCTGCGGCGGGCGGCGGAGGAACGGGTGGACGAACTGGGCTTCGTCACCGGCGTGTGCGGCGCGCCCCGGTTCGACGCCCCCGGCATCGCCCCGGAGGGCCAGGCGTTTTTCCTGATGATGGAGACCCAGCGGCAGCTTTTGGAGCACGCGGCCCCATGACGGACGCGGCTTTTGAGGTCAGGGAGCTGACCCTTGACGAGATCCGCTCCGTCTACCATCGGTACCTCATCTATGATTTCCCCGACGACGAGCGAAAGCCCCTGTTTATGATCGAGCGGGCCCACGCCCGGGGCCGGTACCGGTGCTTCGGGGCGGTCAGGGGCGGGGAGATACTGGCCTACGCCTTTTTCGCGGGGCTGATCCATGAGGGCAAACGGCTTCTGCTCCTGGACTATCTGGCCGTAAGGGAGGATATCCGGGACAGGGGCGTGGGCGGCGCGTTCCTCTCGTCCCTCCGCTCCGGGCCCCTCATGGGCGCGGATATGGTGCTGGTGGAGGCGGACGACCCGGACTTTGCCCGCGATGGGGAAGACAAGGCCACCCGCCTTCGCCGCCTGCGCTTCTATTTCCGGTGCGGCCTTCTGGACACCGGCGTCCGCTCTCTTCTCTACGGCGTGCGCTACGCCATACTGGAGATGCCCCTGTCCGCCGCCCACACACGGGATCAGGCTTTCGCCGCCTACGAGACCCTCTATCACTCCATCCTCCCGCCTTGGATCTACAAAAAACAGGTGGCCGTCAGCATAAAGGAGACAGATCGCCATGCTGGAGAGATTTGACTACATACGGATTCCCCCGCTTACCGGCGAGGCGGAGGCGGACGCCCTGGCCTTTCTTATGGCCAACGGCAAGCCCAACACCGCCCGGCACGTCCGGAACGTGGCCCGGCAAAACGAGGAGCTGGCCCGCCGGTTCGCTCTGGACGCGCCGCTGTGCCGCCTTTCGGGCATCCTCCACGACGTGAGCGCCGTCATCCGTCCCCGGGACATGCTCGCCTTTGCCCGGGCTGAGGGCTGGCCCCTGTGCCGGGCGGAGGAACAGTATCCCTTCCTCCTTCACCAGAGGCTGTCGGCCCTTTTGGCCCGGGACGTGTTCGGCGTCACGGATCAAAGAGTCCTTTCGCCCGTCTCCTGCCACACCACCCTGAAGCCCGGCGCGGACAAATACGACATGGCCCTGTTCATATCTGACAAGCTGGCCTGGGACCAGGAGGGAGAGCCGCCCTTTTACGAAGAGGTAGAAAAAGCCCTCTCCCATTCCCTGGAGAGGGCCTGCTATACCTATATGGCCTATATGATCGAAAACGGAAAGGTGCTCTGTCCCCACGACCGCTGGACGGCGGCCTTCGCGGGCCTTACCTCCCTTTTCGCCTCCTGATCCGGGGCAGCCAGTAGCTTTTTCCATACAATATCGCCTCCGCCGCGGCGCACACCGGCAGGGCGGCGAATATATCCACCACCGAATGCTGCTTCACAAAGGCGGTGGCGGCGCTGATGATCAGGGCCATCAGCACGATAAAGCCCTTGAAGGCGGGCCGGGCGTCCCGGCTCTTCAGCCACACCGAGGCGATGCCCACGGAATAGGCCACGTGCAGGGAGGGGCACACCCCGGTATTGGTGTCAAAGGCGTATATAAACCCCACGAGCCGGGTGAGGATGTTGTCCCGCTCAAAGAACTCGGGCCGCAGGTCCTGCCGGGTGGGATAGAGGATATACGCCGCCATGGCCAGGGCCTGGGTGATCATGATGAACAGGGACAGCTTTTTGAAGCTCTCTGTGTCGTAGAGCATGAAGAACAGCAGCGACCCCACGATCAGGGCGTACCACAGCACGTAGGGCACCACGAAGGCCTCGTGGAAGGGGATCACGTCGTCCAGCGCGCAATGCACCGGGTGGCACTTTTCCGCCGGGATCAGGTTCTCCGTGAGAAAGAACAGTATAAAATAGACGATCCATCCGCCCAGCAGCTTCAAGTGGGCGAACCGGGGCTCGTTTAGGCGGCTCAGCCGAAGCTCCCGATAGTCCACCACCGGCTTTCGCATACTCCCGTGCCTCCCTTCAATCCCTGCTGGAGGGGTATTTCTTTTTGGATACGTTTACATACGGCACCACCCTGTGCTCCGGCAGAGCCCGGGCCATGGCGGTGATCTCGTCCATGAGGCAGGCTTTGATCCGCTCCCGCTCCAGGGCGATGGGCGCGCCGCCGTCAAAGCGGACGGGCTTGCCCAGATACGCGCGCTTGAGCTTTGGGGCGATGTACATGGGCACGAAGCAGAGCTCCTTCCCCGTCTGCCGCCGGTAAAAATACGCCACGTCGATAAACTGGGCCTGGAAATCGCAGAGTATGGCGTTGTGGGGCTGGGCGTGCTCGGGGTAGATGATGATGTTGTCCCCTTCCGACAGCCTGTTCATGGTCTCCCGGAAGGTGGACACGATCCGGGCGTCCCGGTACACGGGAATGGTCAGGGCGTTGGTGAACACCCCCACCGATATGGGCGGTATGAGATGGGAGAGGATCTTATACAGCCACCGGACGCTTTTGGGCTTTCCGTCCCAGAAATCGGCGAAGGCGTAGGCGGACACCTCCTTCATGTTCATCATTTCGGAGGCGCACCATATCCGCCTTGGCCCCGGAAAGTCGATCTCCCCGAATATGGGCCCGTACATCTGGCTATGGTTTCCCACCACGATGCAGGGCTCGCCGGGCATATTGTCAAGTCCCTCCACCCTGATCCGGGGAAAGATGAGCCAGGCCAGTCCCCGGGCGGTCTTATATATGGCTTTTCCCACAAAAGAATTCATACGGCCCCTTTTCCGCCGCTCAATGGGCATACTGTCGTTTACTTTATTATACATGCCTAATGCGAAGTGGGTATGAAGGGGATGCTATAATATCCACAACGCGGGCTTGGGAAGGACGAATGAAAGATGACAGATAAAGAGCTGCGGCGGCTCCACCGGGAGGATCTTCTTCAGATCCTTCTGGAGCAGCAGAAAAAGATAGAAGAAACAGAGACGGAGCTGGACGCCGCCCGCAGGGCTTTGGCGGACCGGCATACGGCCCTTGAAAACGTGGGCTCCATCGCCGAGGCCGCCCTGGCCTTAAACGGCGTGTTTGAAAGGGCCCAGGCCGCGGCGGACGAATACCTGTCCCAGGCCAAAGAAAAGGCGGATCAGCTGCGCCAGGCCGCCCGGGAGGAAGCGGAGCGGGCCAGCCTGGCCGCGGAGCGTACCATAAACGCCGCCCGGGTGGAGGCGGACACCATACTGTCCCGGGCCCAGAATGAATCAGACAGGCTCCTTCGCCAGGCGGAGGAGGCGCTAAAGGACGCCCAGGCCCGGCTGGACGCCGCCCAGTCTCCCCGGGACGCCGACGCGGGCGACTCCCCCAAGCGCCGGTTCGGCCTCTTCGGCAGGGGGAAAAAGGCATGAAAAAGAAGGAATTGACACTGCCCACCTCCGAGCAGCTCCAACGTGAGCTTCGCCGGGAGCGGCACAAAAAGACGTATAAGAGTACGCTTTTGAGCACCGTCAGCGCGCTGGTCATCGTGGCCGCCGTGGCGGTGCTGGTAGCCATGCTGTGGCTGCCGGTTTTGCAGGTGGTGGGGGAGTCCATGACCCCGGCCCTCTATGAAGGGGAGATCGTGCTGGCCCCCAAGGGCGGCGCCTTCGATCGAGGGGACATCATCGCCTTTTACTACAACAACAAGATACTGGTCAAGCGGGTGGTGGCCAACGCGGGGGAGTGGGTCAACATCGACATGGACGGCAACGTGTTCATAAACGACGTGCCCCTGGACGAGCCCTACCTGACGGAAAAGGCCCTGGGCGACTGCAACATCTCCCTGCCCTACCAGGTGCCCGACGGCAAGGTGTTCGTCATGGGCGACCACCGGGCCACCAGCTCCGACAGCCGCAACACCGCCGTGGGGTGCGTGGGCCAGGAGCAGATCGTGGGCCGGGTGGTGTTCCGGGTATGGCCCCTGTCCCAGCTGGGCCCGGTGGAATAATTTTTTCGCTTCATCCGTGTAACCGTCTGTATAACCCAACCATGCTATACTGTCCCCATCAAACGGAAAGGGGGGCGCATGCCGGCGCGCCAGCGCCGCGGTTATGAAGGAGATTTTCAGAAACTTGCGTTAAATATTTGGTTTATCCCTACCCTTCGGCCCGATTTCCTTGTATAATAGTAGTTGTAAAAATGGGCGGGAAATCCGGCGGAATCCGCCCATCCCCGGCTTCATACTGCAAAGAGAGGACAATGGAACATGAAGAACATCACCAAGATCCTGGCCCTGGCCCTGGCCGCCCTGCTCCTGCTGGCGGCGGGCTCTGTGGCGCTGGCCGCGGAAAAGATCACCATCCAGAGCACGGCGGACAGTGCCGCCACGGACACCAACGGCACTACCTACGACTGGTACGAGATCCTGAAGGCCGAGTATACCACTACCCTGACCGATGTGGATCCCGATACCGGTGCACTGACCGGAGACCCCGCTTCTCCTGGGTTTTACTATGTGGAGAATGAAACGCTGGCGAACCTGTTGGCCGCCACGGGCGTGTTCACTGTTAAGACCTCCGATTCTATTACCCCCACCCGTTATTATGTGACCCTGACGGATTCGACTACCACCGGCGAAGCCATCGCCGCCGCCCTCAATACGGACGCCATCAAGGCTGCCGCCATCGCCAATGGCCGGGCTACCGCCAACGGCACCAGTGACGTGGTCATTGAGGTCCCGGAAAAGGGCTACTACCTGATCGTCGCCTCCAACGGCACCAAGCTGGCCGTGCAGACTCTGGGAGACGTGACCATCAAGGAAAAGAACACTTATCCCACCATCGACAAGAACGTCACCGGCGAGAACGGCACGGATGTCACCGCCGCCAAGACCAACGATGTGAACATCGGCGATACCATCACCTACACCGTCACGGTGGATGTGCCCGCCACGGTGGCAGAAAAGGACATGACCATTACCGACACCATCGGTGCTGGGCTGACGCTTGATAAGAGCTCCCTGACTGTCACCTATCCCGGCGAGAGCGGAGATGCGACCATCACTACGTCCTTTACCGGCGACGCCAGCCCCTATACCGTGGTGATCCCCGCGGCGGATGTGAAGGCCGCCGCCGGCAAGACGATCACCCTGACCTATTCCGCCACGTTGAATGCCAATGCCGTCATCAACGGCGAGGGCAACACCAACAGCGTCAAGCTGGCCTACGATGCGTATGAGACCGTGGCGACCACCACTGCCACCACCACCCATAAGTTCGAGGTCAAAAAGACCGATCCCGATGGCAACGCTCTGGACGGCGTCAGCTTCACCCTCCAGCGTGATGATAACAAGTATTATGTGACCAAGAACGGGGACGCCTCCGTGTGGCAGACCGAAGAAAACACCTTCACCACCGCTGGCGGCGCCAACCTGGTGTTTGAGGGCCTGGACGCTGGCACCTACACTCTGACCGAGACCGCCACCGTCAGCGGCTACAACATGATGAACGCTCCTGTCGTGGTCACCATAGCTGAGGACGGCGCAGTCACTTACACCTGCGCCGACACCTCCACCACTGGAAATACCAAGGCTGAGGCGACGCCTGCCGAGGGTGAGAATTACGTCATCACCATCCTCAACCAGTCCGGCGTGCAGCTGCCCTCCACCGGCGGCATCGGCACCACCATCTTCTACGTGGTGGGCGGCGTGCTGGTGGCCGCGGCTGCGGTGCTGCTGATCACCAAGCGGCGCATG
>CADAGW010000071.1 GCA_902787475.1 uncultured Eubacteriales bacterium | reverse complement strand
CGGGGCGGGGACGGAAGGGGCGGGGTTGCGGATTGTTTCGCCGGCTTTGCCTCTTCGCAATGACAGGAACGGGGGACGGAGTATCATGATGTGTTCCCGCCGAAGGCGGAAGAGGGGATTCCAAAGGGACTTGTCCCTTTGGTCGGGGGGCTGGGGGCGGATAGCCCCCAGCGCCTCTTTTTCATTTATTTGATCTGTATGTCTGACGTGTACTCGTTGGCGGTGACGCGAGCGGCGGAGAGGGTGGTGACGGGGTGGCCGTTGAGGGTCAGGCCGTCAATGAGGATGTGGTGGGACATGTGGTCGGGGTCGTAGCCGGTGAAGGCGGAGGGGGGCATGGCGGGGGCGGTGACGTGGATGCGGCGGAAGGTGATGCGGCTGTTGACGCCCCGGCGGGAGCCGCCCGCGGAGTATTCGGGAATGTAGAGCACATGGCAGCCCATGAGGGCGGGCAGGTAGTCGCTGGCGGGGTCCTCTTCAAAATAGTCCCAGTCGGCGGTCTGCAGGCGGGGGCGCTGGGTCACGGGCTCGTATTCCACCCGGATGTCCTCAAAGAGCACGTCGTGGATGTGGGCGTAGTCTACGTTCTGTACGTCCATGGCGATGTGGGCGTTGTGGATCAGGTCGCAGCGGCGGAAGGTGACGCGGCTGATGTCCCGGGCCCGGGTCTCCGCGCCGAACTCCAGGGAGCGTCCCCAGTCACACCAGATGACGCAGTTTTCCACCAGCACATTCTGGAAGGTGTCGTAGAGTACGCCGCCATGGAGCATGTCCGATTCGTCCTGGGTGTAGTCAAAGCCCTTGACGCAGATGGAGTCGTCGAAGGTGCGGACGAAGCAGTTTCGGATCACCACGTCCTGGCAGTTGTGCATGTCGATGCCGTCGGAGTTGTAGCGCCAGGAGCCGATGATCTTCACGTCGTCAATGGTGAGGCCCCGGCAGCAGACGGGGCGGATGTTGTAGACCAGGGAGTCCCGTATGGTGATGCCCCGGGTTTCCACCCGATCGCAGTAGGACAATTCCACGGTGTGGCGGCGCAGGGCGTTGGGCACCGCCCAGCCCTTTTCATAGGCCTCCTGCTGCTCGGTGCCCATCTCGGAGAGGATCTCCTCCGTATTGCGGCTTCCGTCCAGTATGCCGTGGCCCAGTATGCGGATGTCATGGGCGTCGGTGGCCTCAATGCGGCCGTAGACCAGGGCGCCCTCGTCCAGATACAGGGTCTGGCCGGAGGCGAGGCGGATGGCGCCGGGAGTGTGGACGCCCCGGCTGAAATAGATGACGGAGGGGTCTTTGGGGTCCACGGGGAAGGAGGTGACCGGGTCGGCGAAGAGGTGGAGGGCACGGTGGGAGCCGTCCATCTCCAGGGTGTATTGGCCGGGGCCGGGGAGGGTGAAGAGGATGTCGCCGCCCTCCACACGCGGCGTGACGCCCCGGCTCAGGGGGCGGACGGTGACGCTCTGCCCCAGGCGGCGGGGAGTGACCCGGATTTCAGCGGGGCCGTCCGTCTCGAACTGGACGAAGCCCGCGATCTCCGTTTCCTCCACGCTCCGCTGATGGCCGGGCCAGCGGCGGTTGATGGGCCAGGCGGACACGCGGGCCATGCGCACCGGGGCCGCTTCGCCGTCCACAAACACCCGCCAGGCGCTTGACTGGGCCTCGCCCAGGGAGATGGGATAGACTCTGCTCATGGGGGTTCCTCCTTGCGGAATATGATAAAAAAGGCCCGGCGAAGGGCCGGGCGGCAGGATTTAGTCCAGTATGATGGCGGCCACGAAGCGAAGGGGCCCATCTCCTGTGTTTCTGACAGAGTGGCCGTGGCCGGAGGGGGTGGACAGGGCGTCGCCGGGGTGGAGGACGCAGGTCTCTTCGTCGTCCTGCACCTGGGCCGTGCCCTCCATGAAGTAGAACATCTCCGTCTCGTTTTCGTGGACGTGGTAGCCGATGGACTCGCCGGGCTGGAGCTCTATGACGGAGAAGAGCCGGGCGTGGGCGGGGAGGACGGGGAAGATGGCGGTCAGGTGGGCGGTGCCGTCGCCGCCCCGCATGTTGGGCTTGGCGGTGATGGGCATGTCGGCGTGGCGGGAGATCATGGGAAAGCCTCCTTTGCGGATGGATGAAGGGGATGGGGCAAAAGGGTGGAAAAGGGGGACGGATTGCTTCGTCGGCCTGACGGCCTCCTCGCAATGACATGACAATCCGTTGCCGCCTCGAGGAACGAAGCGATCGGTTTCCGGGCACTGCAAATCAATGAAACAAAGCGGTGGGGATGGGGACGGATTGCTTCGTCGGCCTGAGGGCCTCATGGCAATGACGACGGGGGGATTCCATTGCGAAGCGGGATCACATGTTTCTTTCGTATATGATGCGCAGGCCCTTGAGGGTGAGAAGGCCGTCCAGCACGTTGATGATGTCGGTCTCGGCGGAGATGAGCAGGGCCAAGCCGCCGGTGGCGATGACCTTGGCGTTTGGCGAGCCCAGCTCCTCCCGCATGCGGCCCACCAGGTAGATCACCTGGCCCACCGCGCCGTAGATCAGACCGGACTGAAGGTTGGTGACGGTGTTGCGGCCGATGACCCGGTCGGGGCGCACCAGCTCGAAACGGGGCAGCTTGGCCGCCCGGTCCACCAGGGCGTCGGCCATGAGCTTCAGGCCCGGGGCGATGGCGCCGCCCACAAACTCGCCCTTTTCGGACATGGCGCCAAAGGTGGTGGCGGTGCCAAAGTCGATATACACGCAGGGGCCGCCGTAGAGGGTATAGGCCGCCACGGCGTTGGCGATGCGGTCGCTGCCCAGCTCCCGGGGGTTTTCGTATTTCAGATTGATGCCGGTCTTGACCCCGGGCACCACCTGCATGGGCTCCAGGTGGAAGTAGTTTTTGCACATGTGCTCGATGGTGAAGTTGATGGTGGGCACCACCGAGGACATGATGATGCCGGACACGTCCTCCATGCGCAGGTGGTTGAAGGAAAACAGGTTGGCCAGGAGGATGCCGTATTCGTCGGAGGACTTGGAGCGGTCCGTGGCGATGCGCCAGTAGGCCACCATGTCCTCACAGTTGAAGAGGGCGGTCTTGATGTTGGTGTTGCCGATGTCCATGGTCAGTATCATGGGATTACCTCCGGGATGCAGATCAGATTTCCTGGGGGATGAGGCGGGCCTTGCGCAGGGCCGCGCCGATGGCTCCGGTGAGCACGGCGGCCACGATCATTTCCACCACCGCGTTGATGCCCACGGAGGCCACGATGAAGGCCAGCACGCTCCGTCCGGCCATCAGGTTTTGAAGGTATTCGGTGTGGCCGAAGAGGAGCACCAGGGCGGACATGAAGAACAGGGTGTTGAGGAAGGCGGCGGAAAAGCCGGTGAGCACGCACCGGACGTAGAAGTTGAGCTTATCCGCGGTGAGCTTAAAGACGAGGGCGGTCAGAAGGCCCACGATGAGGCGGGAGACGAACCGCTGGATGAAGGAGAGGACGGGGCTGACCGCCACAAGGGCCGCGCCCATGCCGCTGTAACCGCAGATGCCGAAGCACTGGAGGAAGCTGATCAGGCCAAAGGCCCCGCCGATGATGGCGCCGCCACGATAGCCCAGGGCGATGGCCGCGATGGCTACGGGGATCATATTGAAGGTGATGGACAATCCGGCGGGCTGGGGGATGTTGACCATACCCAGCACGATGAGGGCGGCCAGGAGCAGGGCCAGAAGCACGAAGTCTCGGGTGGAAAGCTTGGTTTTCATGGGATTACCTCCGTTCAAGTTCATGAAAGATACCTGACGAGTGGGGACCAGGGACACCGGTAACACCGGCTGGAGCCGCCTCGGCGTGCTCCGCCTGTGCAATATTATACGGCCATATGGGAAATATATCAAATGGGTTGTGTAAATTATTGCCAAAATATGCGATGGGTGGTATACTGACAGGAGAAAGGGAGGCAAAAAAGGATGGAATATCAGGACTGTGAGAATTGCCGGGGCAAGGCCGTGGGGCTGGCCCACATCGGGGTGTATGTGACCGACCTTCCCGCCATGGAGGCGTTTTTGAAGGACAAGCTGGGGTTCGCGGAGAGGGGACGCTCCCAAAGGGGCGAGACGGAGCTGGTGTTTCTGGATCTGGGGAACTGCCCCATCGAGCTGATATACAACCCCCGGAACGAGAAGCGCACCGGCGGCATGATCGAGCACATCTGCCTGGAGGTGGAGGACATCGATTCGCTGGTGTGCCAGCTGGACAAAAAGGGCGTGAAGTTTCTGCAGGAAAAGGTGGGGGACATGCCCGACCTGCTGGGAGGGGTCAAGAACATATTCCTCGAGGGGCCCGAGGGGCTGAAGCTGGAGTTCTTTGAGTATTACAAAAAGTGATCAGTCCGCTATGAGGAAGTCCCGGAGGGCCTGGGGGGTATCGAATGTGTAGTCCGCGTGGGCGCGCATGTAGTCCCCCACCACCGGGGCGGTCTCCGACCATCCGGCCCAGGCGAAGGACGCGCCGCCCCGGCGGGCCATGGTGAGGCCGAGGCTCATGTCGTCCAATACCAGTATGTCCGAGGGGGAGAGGGCCAGCTTCTTTTCGATCTCATGAAGGGCGTAGGGGTCGGGCTTGCGCTTTTCCCGGGGCAGGTCCCAGCTGAATATGAGGTCCGGCTCCATGTGGAAGCGGGCGTCGTAGTCCCGGAGGATGACCCGGGTTTCGGAGTGGGACACCACGCAGATATAGCCCCCGGCCCGGCGGAAGTCGGAGAGCAGGGTATCTATGCCCGGATAGGCGTGGGGGACGGTATGGTAGGTCCATTTGTGCCACATATCGGCCTCCACGTCCATTTCGGCGGGGGTGAAGCCCAGCTCGTCGCAGATGGCGGCGAAGCCCTTGTGGCAGTTGGCTTCGATAAACTCCGACAGGGTGGGTACGGGCACGTTTGGGCGGAGCAGGGACAGGGTCTCCACGAAGGACGGATAGTGTATGTCGGGAGTGCTTCTGACCACGGTGTCGTCGTGGTCTATGGCCAGGCAGCGAAATGAAGTGAGATGCATGGGGCCTCCATGTGGTTTTTGTTTTATTATAGCCGAAAACGGGGCCGGGGGCAAGAAAAAAGGAGGAGAATTATGAGGTACGATCAGGTTTCTTACATCATGGGGATGATCACGGCGTTTTGCGAGTGCGTCTGCGGCGGGTGCAAGAGGATGGCCCTGTCGCCGCCGCTGACGGAAGGAGAGTACGAGGCGGTGCGCCGGGAGGCGGAGAGGGTGATAGAGGCGCACGGGCTTCGGCATTATCATGAGAAAAATGAGGACGCGCCGGAGGGGAAGAGGTGGCAGTGGATCGTGATATACAGAGGGGAGGAGACGATCGGGGAGTATTTGAGGATCAGGAGTGAGGGGAAGAGGCCGACGGAGTCGCTGGAGCCGTTTTATGGGGTGCTGAGCTATGACGAGAAGGAGAGCGTGCATACAGGGTATGATGCTTATAAAGAGGCGTTTGGGGGGCGGAGTGAAGGGTGATGAGAAAAAAGGGAAAAGAGAGGGGATGAGGGTACGGATCGCATTGAAATGGGCTGTGTTTGCGGATAAAGAGATCCGCCGCGGGGATGCGGCGGATCGTGTGGTTTCGGGGCGCGGTTTGGGGTCAGACGGTTTGGAGGAAGCGGAGGAAGGCGGCGCGGCCTTCGGGGGTGCGCTTGTAGACGCCGGCGTCCTCCAGGACCCGCTTAAAGACCAGGCCGGTCTCCTGCTGTATGATCTCCTGGGCGTTGTCGGGGGTGAAGGTGTACTTTTCCTTGAGAGCGTCGGCCCAGGGGGCGTGCTTTTCCGTGTCGGGGTCGGCGGCGAGATCCACGCCGTGGGCCAGCATGTCGGCCACCTTGGTGAGCTCGCCTTTCAGGCGGGCGGGGAGCACGGCCAGGCCCATGACCTCGATCAGGCCGATGTTCTCCTTTTTGATGTGGTGGAGCTCGGCGTGGGGATGGTAGAGGCCCAGGGGATGCTGGGGGGTGGTCAGGTTGTTGCGCAGCACCAGATCCAGCTCGAACTTTTCGCCCCGGCGGCGAGCGATGGGGGTGATGGTGTTGTGGGGCACGCCGTCGGTCTCGGCGAAGATGGTGGCGTCGGGGTCGCTGTAGGCCCGCCAGAGGGAGAGGATGTGGTCGGCCAGCTCCACCAGCCGGGGGCGCACGTCACAGGTCAGGCGGATGACGCTCATGGGCCACTTGACGATGCCGGCCTCTATGTCCTCAAAGCCCGGGAAGGTGAAGGGGGTCTCCACCGGGGATTTCTCCATGGGGAACTGGTAGCGGCCGCCCTGGAAGTGGTCGTGGGCCAGTATGGAGCCGCCCACGATGGGCAGATCCGCGTTGGAGCCCACGAAGTAATGGGGGAACTGGCGCACGAAGTCCAACAGCTTCTCAAAGCACGCCCTGTCGATCTTCATGGGGGTGTGCTCCCGGTTGAAGCAGATGCAGTGCTCGTTGTAGTATACATAGGGGGAATATTGGAGGAACCAGGGGGAGCCGTTGATGCGGATGGGCACCACCCGATGGTTCTGCCGGGCGGGATGGTTGACCCGGCCCGCGTAGCCCTCGTTCTCCGCGCACAGCTGGCAGCGGGGATAGCTGGAGGCGGGCAGGTTGCGGGCGGCGGCGATGGCCTTGGGGTCCTTTTCCGGCTTGGACAGGTTGATGGTGATGTCCAGATCGCCGTATTCGGTGGGGGTCTTCCACTTCATGTCCCGGCGCACCCGGTCCCGGCGGATGTAGTTGGTGTTCAGGCAGAACTGGTAGTACCAGTCGGTGGCCTGCTTGGGGCTCTGGGAGAGGCGGGAGCGGAAGGCGGATATGACCTGGGCGGGACGGGGGGTCAGGCGGCCCATGATCTCCGTATCGAACAGGTCCCGGTAGACCACGGAGTTTTCCGTGAGGGAGCCGTGAGCGTAGGCCCAGTCGCACAGGGCGTTTAACACCTCGCCCAGCACCGCGTGATCCTTGACCTCTATATCCGGCACGCTGTCCGCTCCGATGGCGTCCAGCACGGAATTGACGGCCCATATGGTTTCGCACTCCTCGATCAGTCCGCAGGAGAGCGCGTGATCGATCAACTGTTTGACTGCGTTCATGAATATCCTCCCCGAAATGGTTCTGAATGTATTGTACGCAATTTTGGCCCTTTCGTCAATACGCCGCGGGAAATGCCAAAATAATCTTTACAGGTATTGTCAAAGGGCGGGGGTTTGCGGTATACTGTATGCGGAAAAATGGGAGGATATATGATACTCAATACCGGTCAGAGGACGGATATACCCGCGTTTTATACGCCGTGGTTTATGAATCGGATCAGGGAGGGGTTCGTGATGGTGCGCAACCCCTTCGACCCGTGTCAGGTGACACGATACGCACTCGACCCCGACGTGGTGGACGTGATCGGGTTTTGCACCAAGAACCCGGGGCCCATGCTGGGGCATTTGAGCGAGATAGAGGAATATGGGCAGTACTGGTCCGTGACCATCACGCCCTACGGGCGGGACATAGAGCCCAACGTGCCGGACAAGGGACAGGTGATACGGGCGTTTCAGGAGCTGTCGGATCAGGTGGGGGCCCACAGGACGGCCTGGCGGTACGACCCGATCCTGATTTGGGGAAGATACACGGCGGAGTATCATATGGAGGCCTTTGAGAGGATGGCCCGGGCGCTGAAGGGATATACCCGGGTGTGCGTCATCAGCTTTATCGATCTGTATGAGAAGGTGAAGCGGAATTTCCCGGAGGTACGGGCCGTGAAGAGAGAGGAAAGGCTGTATCTGGGGGAGAGGATGGCGGAGATCGGACGGGCCTGCGGCATGACGGTGAAGGCCTGCGCCGAGGGGAATGAGCTGGAGCGGTTCGGAGTGGACTGCTCTGGGTGCATGACCGTGGCGGAGTATGAAAGGGCCCTGGGGTGTAGGCTGGACGTGCCGTCCAGGAAGCCCGCCCGGGGGGCCTGCGCCTGCTATCTGAGCGGGGACATAGGGGCCTACGACAGCTGCGGGCATTTGTGCCGGTACTGCTACGCCAACTCCGACCAGGAGCGGGTGAAGAGGAACATGCGGGCCCACGACCCGGCCTCACCCTTTTTGATCGGCGGGCCCATGCCGGGGGACCGAGTGAGCCAGGCCCGGCAGGAGAGCTGGAAGAACACGCAGACCATGCTGACGCTGTAGGAGGAAGAGTATGAGGATCGCCGCGTTTTACGAGAACATATGGGACGCCTGCAGGATGGCGGGGGAAGGGCTGGAGGAAATGCTCGTGGAGCTGAAGGAACACGGGCTCGAG
>CADAGW010000070.1 GCA_902787475.1 uncultured Eubacteriales bacterium | reverse complement strand
GGGGAATCTGAAGCCGGGCAGGACGAAGGCGCGCAGGAGTCCGGCGGCGAGGACGGCGGACAGGAAGAGAGCGATAGCGAAGGCGTGTCCGGCGGTGAAGATGCCGTGCAGGGAGAGAGCGGTACGGAAGAAGCATCCGGTAGCGAGGACGGCGGCCAGGGAGAGAGCGGCAGCGAAGGTACGGAAGTCGGCGCGGAGACAGAAGAAACCGGAGCCGGGCAAGGGCCGGAGGGCGGGGAGCAGGATACCGTCGGGGAGAGCGAGGAAGGTGAGACCCAGGCGGCGGAATTGACCATTACGCCGGAGGGCGACGCCGTGAAGGAGGAGGACGTTTGGACCGTCACCCTGGCGTCCGGGGAGGAAAAGGCGGTATTCACCTGGGAGGACGCGGCCAACGCGTACCGGGTGGAGATACTGGACGAGGAAGAAAAGAGCCTGCGGGTGGAGACGGTGGGCGAGGCCCGGCTGGAGCTGGACGGGGCGGATTGGCCGGAGGGCCCCTACGCCTTCATCGTGTCCGCCACAGGATATGACGGGGGCGAAGTCGCCGGGGAGATCCGGTTCCGGATCGTGCTGACGGAGGATACCGCCACGGAAGAAACCGGGGCTGAAGAAGAGACCGCCATGGAAACCGAGGGGCAGGACGAGGAAGCCGAAGAGGAAACCGCCACTGAGACCGAGGAGGAGACCACAGAGACAGAGAAAGAGGCCTCGGAGACGGAAGAAGAGACCATGGAAACAGAGGAAGAGACCTCCACAGAGACCGAGGTGGAGACCACGGAGACGGAGGAGGAAAGCACAGAGACCGAGGAGGAGACCACGGAGGCCGAGGAGGAGACCACAGAGACGGAGGAGGAAAGCACCAAGACCGAGGAGGAGACCACGGAGACCGAGGAGGAAACCACAGAGACAGAGGAAGAGACCACGGAAACGGAAGAAGAGACCTCCACAGAGGCCGAGGAGGAGACGACAGAGACCGAGGAGGAAAGCACCAAGACCGGGAGCGGCAAGTCCGGCAAGAGCGGGTCGGGCGGCGGGTCGAAAAAGTCCGGCGGCGGGTCCTCCAAGAAGACCGGAGGTTCCGCCAAGAAAAGCGCTTCCGCCGGCAAAACGGCCTCCGCATCCACCGCCTCTGAGGCATTCGTGCTGGAGGTCCCGGAGGGGCCTGTATCCGCCCTGACCATGGACGGCGAGGAATTGGCCCTGTCGCTGGACGGCGGCGAGGGGCTGTTCACCGTACAGGCCGGGGACGCCATGATCCGCCTGACCGCGGAGGGCGAGGAGGGAGAATGGACCGCATCCCAGGCGGCCCTTCAAAGCCTGCACGAAGCCGGATATGAGCGGGTGGAGTTCGTATGGGGCGAGGAAACCGCCGTGCTCCTCCTCTCCCCCGAGGAGGACGAGCCGGAGGCGGAAATGAGCGATGACGCCCTGAGCTGCTGTACATGGATCGTGGACAGGGAGGGCGTGAGCCTGTCTGTAAACGGCCTGCGGATTCAGATCGACCCGCGGGAGGCGGAAAAAGCCGAGTAATCCGATTTCACATCTGAACCACTACACTTTGGGGAACGGATTGCTTCGTCACTTCGCTCCTCGCAATGACACTGTCTTTGTGTACACATAAACGTAAATCCATAACCCCAACCAATTGTTTTGGAAGAAGGACAGGTTATAGCCAAAACGATGGCCCGCGGTGCAATGGCCGCGGGCTTTTCGTCAGTATTTGTGGTTGTATATGGGCTTTACGTCCTCCCGGCCCCGCCACATGATGGCGTAGCAGGGAATGATCTGAGCGGCGCTTAAGAGCGTGACGCACAGCCGGTAAGCCATCACCTCGCCCAGCGCCCCCGCCGCCAGGGTCAGGGCCGTGGGCATCAGCACGTACAGCGCATTGGCCACGGCGTTGATCTTGGCCCGCATGCCGTCTGGCAGGTAGCTCTGCACGCTGCTCTCCCGCAGGGTGGCGCTCTGTATGCCCAGAAAGCCCACCGCCGCCCGGTTCACCAGCATCAGCGGGAACCCCAGCCACAAAAGCACAGTATCCATGGCCGCGTAGGCCACATAGACCATGTACGCCAGGGAAAACCGATTCTTGGGCGGGATCTCCACCTTGTAATGAAGGATCCCCCCTATGGTGCGGCCCACGAACTGGGCCGTGGTGAACAGGGCGTACATGGTGATGTCCAGATGGGGCGCGGTGCGGAAATAGGCCCGCATCAGCGGCTCCGTGGCCTCGCTGACGCCCTGGGTGATGGGCATGTAGGAAAATATGCGCAGCAGGCCCTTCTCCCGCCGGAGATAGGAAAACCCGTCCCTGAAATCCTGTATATAGTCGTGAAGGGAGAACCTTCCCCCCGTTCGCCTGGTCTCCTCTACCCGGAGCTGTGTCTCCATGGTGGCGGCCGCCAGCAGAAGTCCCGCCTCCGCCAAACAGAGCACCCCCAGCCCCACCCTGTCGTACAGCACGCTGGCGATGGGGGTCACCACCATGGTCACGGTGGGATAGATCATGCCCGACACGGTGTAGCCCTTTTGGGCGAAGCCCTCGGGGATCAGGTTGGGATAAAGGCTCTCGTAGGCCAGGTAGTACACCGCCCCAATGCTGCCGGTGAGCAGGGAGAAAAGGAGATACATGGGGAGGCTGAATAGGTGGCCCATCAGGTACAGCCCGAAAAGGCCGTATAGGATCGCGCTGGCGTAGTCGAGGCCGTATATCACGGGCTTGCGCCTGAAATTGTCCAGCCAGGGCGCCGCCGCGATGGGCAGTATCAGAGACGGCAGGGAGGACACCGCCGCGAAGGCCGCCGTCAACAGGGTGCTCCCCGTCTGGTCGAACACCACGAAGCTGAGCGCGAAGCCCATGGCCACGCCGCCGATGGCGCTGACGGTGGTGCCCAGGGTGATGATGGTGAAGTTTCTCGTCCAAAGGGTTTGTTTCATGCCCTCACCTCCTGGCCAATATGATACCACAGAAGGTAAGGTGCAGAACATCCCGTTGTTTTGAGAAATATTTCTCCGAATACTCTATTTAAGCCCGTTTATTCCCTCTCCTTGAGAAAACTCCCGCATCAGCTGGTACGCCTCCTTGTATCGTCTCTGCTTTTCCAGCATCTCCAGCATATAGGGCAGGTGGAACCGGGCGTATCCCGCGGGCATGGCCTTTTTGAGATGGTTGAAGGTGTCCGTCAGCATCCGGGCCCCCCTCCGCCTGCCGGGCCTTCTGTATTTCCTCCATAGCCTCCCGGCGGCGGCCCAGCTTTTCCAGGGCGATGGCCATCTTGTGGCGGTAGAGGGCGCTGTCCCAGTCAAGGGGTGCCAGCCTCTCATAGGCCTCCCTGGCCATGTCCCAGGAGAGGTAGGTGCTGCCCACGTTGTATTCCACCGTGTCGCTCAGCTCCCTCTCCCCCAGCTCCCGGGCCATCCTCTGGCCCAGCCCGTAGCTTTGAAGCATTAGCTCCTTCTGGCCGCAGTCGGAGTAGCAGTTGCCCAGATACAGCCGGCTCAGGCACATGATCCGCAGGCTGCCCTCCTCCGCCGACAGGGACCAGGCCCGAAGCAGCCGCTCTATGGCCTCAAAGTACCTTCCCCGCTCGTAGGCGGCCACGCCCAGGGTCAGCGCGTGACAGCCCCGGGGATGGAGCCGCATCAGCTCCTCTCCCCCGCCCTCGCCGCCGGAGACCCGCAAAAGGAGGAAAAGCTCGTATTCCTTTTCCGTCATGGAGGCGGCGTATTCCGCCATGTCCCGCCATTCCCCGCCCCGGCCCAGGGCCAGCAGAAGCCGCCCGTAGAGCATCAGGCGGGAGTGGGCCCACACGTCCCTTTCCGCCTCCAGCCGATCCATATGCCCCTCAAAGGCCTTTCCGCCCTGATGCCCGGAGAAAAGCGCCTCTCTCGCCTGATCCATGACCGCTTCCAGCCGGGAGATCGCCTCCCCGTCGGTCTCGTAGCGAAGGCCCAGCCTGTTCATCAGGGCCGATAGTATGTCCTCCCCGGCCTCCACCCGGCCCGTTTCGATCTTGGAGAGATAGGACACCACGCATATGCCCCGGCACAGGCCCTCCTGGGACAGGTTCTGCCGGAGCCTTTCCCGCTTGATCAGTGTCCCCAGCCACGCTTTCATTTCCATATCCACCCGCAAATCAACGGCCCGCGGCGAAGCACCGCGGGCCCTTCATCATTTCTCCTGGGATTTCAGATATTCTATGCACACCCTGGCCTCGGTCATGCCGTCGGGCTTCAGGGTCTCGCTCTCCACCACCATGGGGATGCCCATCTCCACGGCCTTTTTGTACACCGCGGCCACCGGGGCCTCGCCCTGGCCCAGGGGCATGCCCTCGCCGCCCTTGAAGCCGTCCTTGATGTGGATGAAGGTCAGCCTGTCCTTGAGCTCCTCCATCATCTTCACCGGATCCCTGCCCGCGTTGAAGGCCCAGAAGGTATCCAGCTCCAGCATCAGATTGGTGCGCTTGACGATGTTGTCGTAGATCAGGGAGCCGTCCTGGTTGGGGATGAACTCGTGGGAATGGTTGTGGTATCCGAACCGGATGCCCTCCTTTTCCAGCAGGGGCTGGAACTTGTTGGCCATCTCCACGAAGGCGTCGATCTTCTCCTGACTGCTCAGATCGGCCCCGGGCACGATGATGTTGGTGTTGCCGATGGTGTGGTGATAGCGCACGGTGTCCTCAAAGTGCTCCGCCACCTCCTGCCAGCCGGTGTGGGTGCCGCTGACCTTGAGCCCCGCGCACCACAGGGTGTCCCGCACCTTCTCGGCGCTCCGGCCGAAAAAGCCCGCGAACTCCACATACCTGTAGCCCATGTCCGCCACCTGATACAGCGCGCCCTCCAGATCCTTTTCGGTAAAGTCCCGCACGCTGTACATCTGGATCCCGTACTCCATATATACTCCTCCTTCGTCTCCGGCCCCGCCGGGCGATGTATTATCCCAGATGGTATTCCGCCAGCGCCGCCGCGCCCATCATGCCCGCCTCGTTCTGGTGCCGGGCCAGCACCACACGCTCCACGTTCTTTTGGCCGTACACGTCCCTCAGCACCCGGCGGGTATTGTCCAAGAGGTATTCCCCCGCCCGGCTCACGCCGCCGCCCAGGGCCAGCCGCTGGGGCTGAAACACCCAGAACAGGCTGGTGATGCCCGCGCCCAGCTCGATCAGGTACTCCTCGAAGACGGCCTTCATCTCTTCGTCGCCCGCCCGGGCCGCGTCCACGATCTCCTTGGCGGTCTTGCCGCCGCCCAGCCTGGACAGGGCCGTGGCCGAGGCGTACTGCTCAAAGCACCCCCGGCTTCCGCAGGGGCAGGGTCTGCCGCCCACGTGGGTCACCAAATGGCCCAGCTCCGAGGCGTTGTTGTCGAGGCCCCGCCAGGGCTTGCCCTCGAGCAATAACGCCCCGCCCACCCCGGTGCCCAGGGTCAGAAGGATGCCGGTCTTGCACCCCTCCAGCACGCCGTTTTTCCACTCCGCCGCCAGGGCGGCCTGGGCGTCGTTGTCCACCCAGGTGCGTATGCCGGTGATGTCCCGGAGCATCCGCTTGATGGGGGCCCGTTTCCAGCCCAGGTTGATGGCCGTCACCAGCTGCTCGTCCGTTTCCACCTGCCCGGCAGTGCCCACGCCGATGCGCATGATGGGCACCGGGCTCTCCCGCATGGCCCTGACGATCCTCTCCACCGTGGCGTAGGGGTCGCCCGGCACCGGCGGAAACATTTCCGAATGAACGAAATCATAGTTGTCGTCCAACACCCCGAATTTGATGGAGGTGCCTCCGATATCCACGCCCGCGATAAACAAGGAACATACCCCCCGGTCATGACTGCCTGTGGGCATATTATAACATGGAATCCCGGTTTTGTATACCGGGCGGGGCGGAAAAATCCGGCGAGGGGCAGGATTTTTGTGGGCGGGGAGCGAAATAAATGCGGTATGGGAGGCGGAAAGCATGTATCTTCGCGCGCTGGTGGATCGGATCTGCCGGGATCCGGACAAGGCCCGGGAGGCTTTGGTGCGGGAATACGGCAGTCTGTCCTTCGCCCTGGAGGCCGATCCCCGGGATCTGGCCCTGTCTCTGCCCGGCGAGGCCAACGCGGCGGCGCTGCTGGGGCTTTTGCGCCACGCGGCCAGGTACGTCCACGTGGAGGCCTTTGGGCCCCATCCCATGCTGTCCTCCCTCACCCGGTGCCGGGAATATGTGAAGGCGCTCTACGTTGGCGCGTTCTATGAGCGGTGCGCCATGCTGTGTCTGGACGCCCGCTTCCGGCTGATCCGCTGCGTGATGATGGCCAGCGGCTCCATCTCCGAGGTGCAGTTTTATCACCGGCAGATCGCCGAGGAGGCACTGCGAAGCGGCGCGGCCTACGTGGTGGTGACCCACAACCACCCCAGCGGACTGCTGCACTTTTCCCTTCAGGACCTTCAGACCACCCGCCGGGCCGCCCAGCACTTATCCGCCCTGCGGGTGACGCTTCTTGACCATATACTGACCGCCGACTCCGATACCTACAGCCTGCGCCAGAGCGGGGTGCTGCCGCCGGAGAGCTGGGGCGGCGGGAACGGGCACATGATCGAAAAATGGATCAAATCATGAGGATACTATGAGCTATAACGAGAGAACCCTTCGGCTGTTAGGCGCGGACGCGGCGGATGTTTTGGCCCGCTCCAGCGTGATCCTCTTCGGCGTGGGCGGCGTGGGCTCCTTCGCCGCCGAGGCCCTGTGCAGAAGCGGCGTGGGCCGCATCGCTCTGGTGGACGGCGACACCGTGGCGGAGAGCAACCTGAACCGCCAGCTGGTGGCCCTCCGCTCCACCGTGGGAGAGAGCAAGGTGGACGTGATGGCCCGGCGGATGCGGGACATACGGGAGGATATTCTGGTCGAGCCCATCCATCTGTTTTACGACCAGGACACCCGGGATCAGATCGACCTGTCCCAATACGGCATCATACTGGACGCCATCGACTCCCTGTCCTCCAAGCTCCTGATCATCGAAAGCGCCCACCGCCTGGGCATCCCCGTGCTTTCCTGCATGGGGGCTGGCAACCGGCTAAACCCCATGGGCTTTCACATTTCTCCCGTGTCCAAGACCCACACCTGCCCCCTGGCCCGCAGGATGCGCCGGGAGCTGTGCGCCAGGGGCCTGGGCGACACGCCGGTGGTCTGGTCGGACGAGATGCCCGTCAAGCCCCCCGCCGCCCCGGACGGCAGCCATTCCCCCGGCTCCGTGGCCTTCGTGCCCTCCGCCGCGGGGCTGCTGATGGCCTCCTGGTGCGTGCGGCGTCTCCTGGGACTCCTGTAAAAGCACGGATCGCCTCCTCCCTTTGCCCCCTTGCGGCCATACGCCGCGTGGACAAAGCCCAGAAGCGATCCGTTCTCCATTCAATCATCTGAAAGCAGATACTCTTCATCCATCCATTCTGTCAAAGAACATCACCTGTTCCGCCGGGCGCTTGGGCACGTGCACCACTTCGCCCTCCAGCCAGTATTTGACGTCCTCCCCGGTTTCAAGCACCCGCTCCTGCGCGGCGTATCCCAGGGCGATCATGCTCATGAGCTTCATGCCTTCGGGGATATTCAGTATCTGGCAGATCTCCTTCCGGTCTATGGCCCCCAGCCAGCAGGTGGACAGTCCCAGCGCCTCCGCGCCGTAGGTGATGGCCGCCCCGGCGATGCCCTCGTCCTGGGCGCAGTCGGGCTTGATGGCGGTGTCGGCCAGCAGGCATATATACGCCCGGGGCCGCTCGTCATCGCTCTTGGGCCCGCCCAGCGGCGCGGTGTACGCCGCCCAGTGCACGTGAGGATGGATCCTGTTCAGGGTCTCCCCCTCCGTCACCGCCAGGTACTTCATGGGCTGGCGGTTGGCCCCGGAGGGCGCGCGGCGGGCCAGCTCCATGAGGGTCATAAGCTGTTCCCTTGTCACGGGCCTGTTTTGGAACCGCCTGCAGCTTCTTCTGTTCATCATGGTGTCGATCATACTGTGCACGTCCTTTCTTGCATAGTGGCCGTATTGGGTGTATAATGGGGACAGGAGGACAACACTATGGATTGGCATTTGCTCATTACGCCTCTGGCGGGAGGCATCATCGGATACATCACCAACGACGTGGCCATACGCATGCTCTTTCGGCCCTACAAGCCCATATTCATCGGCAAAAAACAGCTTCCCCTCACCCCGGGCCTGATCCCCAAGGAGAAGGAGCGCATCGCCCATTCCGTGGGCGCGGCGGTGGGCGACCAGCTGTTTTCCCAGGAGGTGCTCTCCCGGGCTCTGACCTCGCCGGAGATGCGGCAAAAGCTCCAGGCCGCCTGGGAGGGGGCCGTGGGGGCCCTGATGAGCGAGACGGAGACCCCGGAAATGTTTCTCACCCGCAAGCTGGGCAGGGAGAAGGTCCAGTCCGCCCAGGACAGGATCATCGGCGAGGTGTGCAAAAAGGCCTCGGGCAGTCTCATGGACGCCCACCTGGGGGACATGATCGCCGGCGCGGCCCTTGAAAAGGTCCAGGCCCCGCTGCTTAGCCCCCTGGTGGAGCGGATCAAGCCCCAACTGGGCAAAAAGATCGAGGAGATGATCCAGGAAAAGGCCCCGCCGCTGATCGAGAGCGCCCTGACAGACATGATCATGGACTATCTCAACCGGCCCGTGTCCGCCCTGGCCCAGGACAACGAGGCCATCATGGCCTCCGCCCGGCAGTTCTTCTTTGACCAGTACGAGCGGATGGTCACGTCGCTTCTGTCCCGGGTGCTGCCCGCCATCGACCTGGCCCGGGTGGCCGAGGAGCGCATATCCTCCTTCGAGCCCAGGGAGCTGGAAAAGATCATACACACGCTGGCCAAAAACGAGCTGAAGGCCATCGTGTGGCTTGGCGCGCTGTTAGGCCTGGTGATGGGTATGCTCAGCGCGCTGATCAATCTGATTGGCTGACCTCTTCGCCCAGGTACGGAGCCGTCTTTTCGGCTCCCTTTTTTGCTTTTTGGCCCGGTTTGGATACAGCTTTTCCATCAGCCGGTCCCACAGCGCGGCGGTCAGGGGCACGGCGTAGAGCATGCCCGCGATGCCGCTGATGTTGCCGCCCACGAATATGGCGCAGAGCACCAAGAGACTGGGCAGGCCCACGCTGTCTCCCACCACCCGGGGATAGATCAGGTTGTCCTCCAGCTGCTGGAGGGTGAAGAGAAACACCAAAAACCACAGCGCCATCACGGGACTTTCCGTCAGGATCAGCAGGGCCCCCATCAGCGCCCCGGCCCAGGAGCCCGCCACGGGCACCAGGCTGCTGACGCCGATCACCACCGACACCACGCTGGGGTAGGGCATGCCGAATATGCGCATGCCCACATAGCACAGACCGCCCAGTATGATGCCCTCTATGATCTGACTGCGGATAAAGCCCTGAAAGGCCCTGTTGAGCCGGGCGGCCATGCTGAGCGTCTCTTTGCAGGCCCTCTCCGGCAGCAGCGCCACCGTCACCTTCCGGCTGGCGGAGGAGAGCCATTCCCGGCTGTACAGGGCGTACACCGCCACGATCAGGGACAGCAGGGCGCTGAAGGTGCCGCCCAGCACCGACCCGGTCACGTCCAGCGCCACCCGGGCCAATTGGGTGGACTGGGTGCGCAGAAGCTGCATCACCCCGTCCAGGCCCTCCCGCACCTGCTGAAGCCACTTGTCCGCCTGCTCGTCGGAGCCGCTGAACCGGCGCAGTATGCTTTCAAGCCTTTCCGGTATGGACAATTGCCCGCTCTGCAGGCTCTCGTCCGCCATACGCACCGCGTCCAAAAGGGTGGGGATCACCACGCTGCTGATCAGCGCCAGCAGGGCCGCGCCGATGGCGATGGTCAATATGATGGACAGTGTGCGCCGAAGCTGGGGCTTGTGACTTAGCCTCTTTAAGGGCTTGTCCTCCAGAAACCGCACCAGTATATTGGCCACATAGGCGATGGCCAGCCCGTATATCACCGGGGAGCAGACCCACAGCACATACTCTACCGCCCCCATCACGTCGTCCAGATGGGACAGGGCCACATAGAGTACCGCCGCGTACAGGGCCATAAAGAACCAGCTGTTCCAGTTGCTTCTCTTTTCCTCCATGCCCTACGCCCCCTTTTTGCGGGGCCGGGGCGGGAAGCCGCCCTCCACCAGCCGACGGGTCAGCTCGTAGAGTATGGACGCCACGGGCACACCGATGAGCATGCCCACCGCGCCGCCGATGTTGCCCGCCACGATCACGGCGCACACGATCACAAGCCCCGGCAGGGCGCTGGACTTTTCCACCAGCCGGGGGAACAAAAACCGCCGCTCCAATTGATGGAGCACCGTCAAAAAGGCCACGAAAATCAGCGCCTTCACCGGATCGATGAGCAGCAGCAGAAACGCGCCCATCACGCCGCCCATCCATATGCCCGCCACCGGGATCAGCGCCGTGGCGGCCACCACCAGCGACACCACCACCGCGTGGGGTAGGCGCAGGGCCCACATACCCAGAGCGCAGGTGACGCCCAGCACGCAGGCCTCCACCACCTGCCCCCGCACGAACCGGGCGAAGGTGGCGTAGGCCAGACTGGCCATTTCGCCCAAAAACCGGTTGACCCGCTCGGGCAGAAACACCTCGCCTATCCGTCGGGACACCCGGGCGATCTTCTCCTTGGCCGCCAATACATACAGGGCGATGAACACTCCCAGCACGGTAGTAAAGGTCACGTCCACCACCGACGTGGTGACGCCCACGGCCACGCCCGCCAGGGACTGCTGGTTGGACTGGATATAGCTCATCAGCACGCTGGTCAGGTCCTGAAGGTTGGTAGTGATGTCCCGTATGTATTTTTCCGGCACGTGGAGCCAGCGCATGCGGTCAGTGAGCCAGTCGGCCAGGTTGTCCACGTACATCTGCATATTGTCCACCAGCAGGGCCGCGGTGCTCTGGATCCTGGGCGCCGCCGCCAGCGCCGCCAGCGACAACAGGCCCACCGCCGCCACCACGGTAATGCCGAGGGACAGGGGCCGCGTCATACCGCGGATCCATTTTTTCCTGCTCAGCCGCATGGGGGCCAGCGGCACTTCCTCCAGGTATGACAAAAGCACGTTCAGCACGAAGGCAATGGAAAACCCCACCGTGACCGGGAGGCACACCCGCCACACCCAGCCAAGGCCCGCCGCCACCACAGAGAGATTCTGCACGGCCACGATCAGTATGATCAATATGGTCAAAAGGCGCAGTGCGGCCCGCCTGTCCTCGGGGTCAAATTTCAAAAAGATCTCCCCTTTCATCCGCTATATTATAGCAGACCCGGGGAGACATGTCAAAAAAATATGTATATCAAGGCCGCGGTACGATCGATCCCGCAGGCCGGATCTTCCCTTGTATCGTCACTGGGCCAGCGCCGGCTCGCCGCTGGCATCGGACAGATCCAGTCCCTGGCCGTAGCCAAAGGCCAGTCTCACCCGGCCCACCAGTTCCGTATCGTCCATGGCCGTCAGGCACCGGGCCCGCCGCCTCTG
>CADAGW010000069.1 GCA_902787475.1 uncultured Eubacteriales bacterium | reverse complement strand
CGCCGCCGTGGAGAGCGGCATGGACAAGACCGTGGGAGCCGTGGCCGTGGACATCACCTTCTGGTGCGACGGCGACGAGGTCCAGCCCGAGGGCAGCGTGAAGGTCCTGCTCCAGACCGCCAAGCCCGTGGAGGGCAACACCTTCCAGGCGGTGACCATGGACGGCGCCGGCAACCTGGAGACCCTGGGCGGCGCCTCCCAGAACGCCGCGGTGATCAACACCGATCACTTTACCGTGTACGGCATTATCGGCGAGGATTACGTGAACGGCGAGGTCGAGACGAAGGCCCGCTACACCTATGAGTTTTACGCGGGCACGCCCGGAACGGATCCGTCCGAATGGGGAGATAAGGAAAAAGTTAACACCCAGATCGTCATCTTCGGCGAGGACGTCAGGGAGCCGAAGCTTCCCGCAACCGGCGACGGTTACTATTTCAGCGGATGGGAAACGGAAAAGGATGAGACACTTTCCTTTACAAACGGCTTCATCCAGAGCCCGGTGCCGGAGGATGCTACCGAAGACAAGCTGATCAAGGCGTATGCGAAGTATGACCGTGTCTTCTATGTGTACTTCCATACGAAGGAACAGGGCAACGAAGATGACGCGATCTACCGGACAAAGGTAGGAAATACCGGAACGGAGATCACTGTGGATGACGTGGAACTCACCTCCGTGGAAGCGCCGTACGCCTTTGTCGGCTGGCTGTATGAAAACGGAAAATCTGTTACCGAACCCGTAAAAATCGGAGAGAAAGACATCCATCTCTATCCGGACATCCGTCCGGGCGCCACGGTGACCTTTGACGCAAACGAAGGACAGTTTGGCCTCGGAGAGGACGCTGCAGAAACCTATGAAGTGATCATCCCGAAGGGTTCCACGCTGAGTGAGCCGACGGGCGCGTCCCTGCCGACCCGCACCGGATATAAATTCGTCGGCTGGTATAAGGAAGCGGCATGTGAGACCTCGTACGATTTTACTACATCGAAAGTTGAGGGCGACCTTACACTGTATGCGAAGTGGGAGCCGGGGGAGACGTCTTATATCCTCCGCGTGTACCGGGAAAATCCTAATGACAATGATTACACGGTCTATGATCCGGGTGTCGTAGACGATGTCATGACCGGAGCCGAAGTGCCGGTAAGGGAGATTATCGACGAGTACAGGAAAAAGAACAATAACAAAGATGAAGGGTTCGCGTATTTCCACCTGAACGGCACGGGTGTGACAGGCTCCGAATTCGAGGACAACCGTCCAGCGATCGAGGTTTATGATAAAGATGAGAAGCTGCTGGCCGCATTTAACAGCAACGGAGGTTGCGTGGACGGAAAAAGAGAAGACGCCGTCATCGCGGGCGACGGCTCCACGATCGTGCGCGTCAACTTCAGCCGCGACAGCTTTGTCCTGCGTATGCTCTTTAATGCTAATATCGGTGACGGTAATGTGATGCGTGTGCAGGGTGAAGCCGTCACTCTCGCGCTGAGAGAAGGCACGGAGGCATACACTAAGGCAAAAAATGGTGAGCATGGGAATCATCCGATCAGTCTCAGCGGCCACGACAGATTTATCATCAAGTACGGTGAGAGCCTGTATGAGCGGATCTACAAGCAGGATACTGTCATCAAGGGTTTCATGGATGACCGTCAGTACTGGTTTTTTGAGGCGATCTGGAGAGATATCAAAGGGCAGACCGTATTTGACAAAACAAACCCGGGGCTGATATTTGAGCCTGTTTCGGGGGCGACGGACGGTGACGAACTGCTGTGCAAAATTGGTTTTACGAATAATAAAGTCAAGTTCCCCGTGATTGATAAGTACTATACAGACACGGATATGAGTAAAACCAATCCGGAAAAAGGCGGAGACGTCGGCATTACAACAGACTACTATTATACCAATGATCACGCGCGTACCCTTACGATCGGTTCCGAAAAAGACGGATACCGCCTGGTGAAAGTGACCGGTTATCATGTCGGCCTGACATACTATCCCAGCAGCAAACCGGGAGGCAGTCTTTGGTCTAGAAATGAAAATGTCAAGCTGGGGGATGCTTTTGTTTCGAATTATGACGTGGACAACCCGGCCCCCGGCACGTACAAGTATTATTTCCGCAGGACAGAACCCGGTGACGGACGTACCGCTCCCCTTCCGCTCGTCTGCCACTGGGTGCCGTTAGATCGCAATATCACCTTTGTGCAGGAAGCACAGCCCGATCTGGTGCTGTCTCCGGAGAGTGAGGTGGCTGGCAATCCCCAGATCGTGCACCCTTACGGAACCGGAGATCTGGTAAGCCTGATCAATGCAGAGCTGAAAGCACTGCGAGAAGATCAGGATAACGGCAATAAGTGGATTGCAGTGACAGATACCCACGGTGTGGCCTGGGCCTGTGACGGTTACCGCGTGACCTATGCGGACGACGGTACCGAAGTCAAGGATCTGAAGAATGCGATGCTTGAGCGGAATCTGAAGGTGACGTTGCTCTGGAAACCGGAGAGTTACGTCGTGTACTATGATCCGGATGACGGCTTCGGTGATAAGACGAGGACAGACGTGCAGGCCTACGGCCGTGCGAAGTCCTGGAAGGATCTGAAGGAAGGTAACGGGACAGTCCCCCAGAAGGACGGCCATATCTTTAACGGCTGGACGGCGTATAAGCTGAAAAAGGCTGACGAAGGCGGATATGCGTCGGGCGATAAGATTGCCGATAACTTTGATTTCGGTACGGCCATCACGCAGGACTACTATCTGAAAGCTTCGTGGACACCGGTATCAGGCTACAGCGTACGCTATGACGCCGTGATGCATGGCGAAACGGACGGCACAGGCACGGATAAGGTAAAGGGTGCGTTTGCGGGCGAAGAACAGTATTATGATGACCCCACCACCTATCTTGACAGCGTGTCGGTTCCCGTGACGGCGGTGCAGCCTGAGGCGGAAGGTTACCGCTTCCTCGGCTGGCGCCTTCCGGGAGGCGATATCGTTCGCGGCGGAAGTTTCACCCTGAAGGCGGGCGACTGTGACAGCGATGGCCGCTATGTGCTGACTGCCGTATACGGCGAGGAAAAGGAAGGCACGACCGTGACCTACCATGCCCGTTATCCCGGTGTCAACGCGGATCATAAGGTCGAAATTCCGCACGAAGTGATCAACGGTGACTTTACGGTCGCGGAACCGGGTGCGGCGGACATCGGGTTCAGAGTCGTTCATGAGTCCAACGACGGCAGTGCATACCGGTTCAAGACCTGGACGAACGATGAAAATGCCTCGGTTGTCGGGATAGCGGATGGATTTGATTACTTTAATCCCACGGAGAAGGTAGCCGCAGGCAGGGACAACAACCATCTCTACGCCGTCTGGGAAGTGATCGTGAATAATATTACACCCCCCGATCCCGATCCTGATCCTGATCCCGATCCTGGCAGACCCACTCCGCCCACTCCGCCCACTCCGCCCACTCCGCCCACTCCGCCCACGCCCCCCGAGCCCCCTGTGCCCGAGGAGGAGGCCTTCTACGTGGAGCCCATCCCCGAGCCCGATCCCGAGCCCGTCAGCGAGATCATTGATTTCTACGAGGAGCCCGAGCCCGAGCCGGAGAAGCCCGAGACCCCCGCGACCCAGGAGCCCCAGTTCCCCAGAGTGAACGTGCCCGTGAGCAACACCCCGGTGCCCACCGCGGACACCCCCACCCGGGTGAACAACACCTCCGTCCCCCGCACCGGCGACGACAGCCACACCGCCCTCTGGGCGACCCTGTGCGCCGTGAGCGCCGCGGGCCTGGCGGCCGTGGCCCTGGGCGGACGGAAGCGGAAGAACGAAGCGTAAGAAGAAACAAGACCGGAAGAGAGAAAGATAACCATATGGAAGACCCCGCCCCCCGGATGATTCGGGGGGCGGGGTTTTTGGGCTTGACAGGGGGGTGGGGGGACGGTATAATGAGAGTAGAAAAAGGCGTTGCCAAAAGCGGCTCCGCCCGTGATATGTTTTTAGCTTAAGCTAAGAAACCGTCACTTGGCAGAGTGGCGGTTTCTGCTTTTTACCCTGACGGTCACTGTCCAGTGGAGGAAGTGGAAGGTCAATGTAATCGGCATAGAGACACCCCCTCTCGGGTGGTGTAGCGGAACCGCCTTTTTTCGCTTGGCAACGCCTGGTTTTATTTTACTGAATCAGACAAAGTTTGTCAACTGCCGGCTCGATGAAACAAAAAGCCTCCCCGAACCCGGGGAGGCTTTCGTGTTTTCATACGTCTTACTTCTTCCGGCGGGCGAAGAAGGCTTCCATTCCCTTCTTGTGGTCCTCGGTGTTGGTCAGCAGGGCCTGGGACAGGGACTCCATGTGCAGGGCGGTGGTGATGTCCATCTCCTCGCACTTGCCCAGCATCTTCTTGGCGATGGAGAAGGCGAAGCTGGGGCCGGCGGCCATCTTCCGGGCCAGGGTGCGGGCGGTGTCCATGACCTGCTCGGGCTCCACAAGCTGGGTGACGATATCCAGCCGCTGGGCCTCCTCGGCGGAGAGCTCCCGGTCCAGGAAGATGATCTCCTTGGCCTTGGACACGCCGGCGATCCGGGGCAGGAGGTAAGCGCCGCCCACGTCGGGGATGAGGCCCACGTGGCCGAAGTTCTGGGAGAACTTGGCGCTGCGGGAGGCCACCACCAGGTCGCAGGCCAGGCAGAGGTTCATGCCGGAGGCGGTGGCCACGCCGTTGACCGCCGCCACCACGGGCTTCATGATCTCGGTGAGCAGGACGATGAGGCGGTTGGCGGCCTCCATCCGGCGGTAGATGCTGACGATGCCGCCCTCGCTGTCGGTCTCGCCGGCGCGGATCTCGGACAGGTCCAGGCCGGCGCAGAAGGCCCGGCCCTCGCCGGTGAGCACGATGGCCTTGACGTTCTTGTCGGCCTCCAGGGCCTTGAGGAGCTGGGTGGTCTCCTGGCACATGGTGTTGGACAGGACGTTGAGGATCTCGGGGCGGTTGAGGCTGACGATGGCGATGCCGTCGTCCTCAATGGTGCACTTGACGGTCTCGAAGTTGAAATCAGACATGGGTTGGGTCCTCCTTTTCATCAAATCAGGTCCGCCCGGATGGGGCGGGGGATGGGGCCCCGGCGGTCTCCGGGGTCTCAATCCGTTGTATACATCCCATAGTATAGCACAGTCCGGCGGAGAATGGTAGCCTGAAATGGGAAAAATCGCAGGAGAGCAGGGGCCGCCTTGCAGAACGGGGGGTCCTCCGCCCCCTGTGCACTGTGACGGAAACAAAGGGTGGTCAAGGCAAACATTTCGTATTGACAAAACATATTGGTTATTATATCATAAGAAAAAAGTGAAGATAAGGAGAATGAAGGAGAATTTTCGACGGATCATGGACTGCGGCTTGTGTCCCGGGGCGGTTTCGTGGTACAATAATCCGACTATGTTCGCAAAGGAGCGACTGGAATGAAAGAACTGATGCTGGGAAACAAGGCCCTGGCCCGGGGACTGTATGAGGCGGGCTGCTGCTACATCTCCGCCTATCCCGGGACCCCGAGCACCGAGGTCACCGAGGAGGCCGCCCGTTTCCCGGAGATCTACTGCGAGTGGGCCCCCAACGAAAAGGTGGCCATGGAGACCGCCTACGGGGCCTCCCTGGCGGGGAAGCGGTCGGCCTGCGCCATGAAGCACGTGGGGATCAACGTGGCCGCCGACCCCCTGTATACCATGTCCTACACCGGGATCAACGCCGGGCTGGTCATCGTGGTGGCCGACGACCCGGGGATGCACTCCTCCCAGAACGAGCAGGACAGCCGGCACCACGCCATTGCCGCCAAGGTGCCCATGCTGGAGCCCGCGGACTCCCAGGAGGCGGTGGAGATGGCCAGGGAGGCCTATCGCCTGTCGGAGGAATACGACACCCCGGTGATGGTCAAGCTGTGTACCCGGGTGAGCCACGGCCAGTCCGTGGTGGAGACCGGAGAGCGGACCGTTCCCGTGAAGGAATACGTCAAGGATATCCCCAAATACGTCATGGTCCCCGACAACGCCCGGCCCCGGCACCCCATCGTGGAGGCCCGGATGGAACGGCTGAAGGAATACGCCGAGACCACCCCCCTGAACCGGGTGGAGATGGGGGACAGGAAGCTGGGGATCATCACCCACTCCACCTCCTACCAGTACGTCAAGGAGGTCATGGGGAAAGACTGCTCCGTGCTGAAGCTGGGCATGACCAACCCCCTGCCGGAGAAGCTCATCCGGGACTTCGCCGCCCAGGTGGACCGCCTGGTGGTGGTGGAGGAGCTGGAGCCCATCCTTGAAAACCACTGCCGGGCCATGGGACTCACCGTGGACGCCGGGAAGGACGTCTTCCCCCTGATCGACGAGTTCTCCCAGACCCTGCTGGCCAAGGCCCTCAAGGGGGAGGAGAAGCCCTACGTTACGGTGGACGACCCCGTTCCCGTCCGGCCCCCGGTCATGTGCGCCGGGTGCCCCCACCGGGGGATCTTCTACACCCTGAGCAAGAACAAGGTCACCGTCCTGGGGGACATCGGGTGCTACACCCTGGCCGCCGGGGCCCCTCTCCACGCCATTGAGATGTGCCTGTGCATGGGGGCCTCCATCGGGGCGGTCCACGGCTTCAACAAGGCCCTGGGAGAAGCAGGGGAGCGAAAGACCGTGGCCATTTTGGGGGACTCCACCTTCATGCACTCGGGCATGACCGGTCTGGCGGATATCGCCTACAACCAGTCCAACTCCACGGTGATCATCCTGGACAACTCCACCACCGGCATGACCGGCCACCAGCAGAACCCCACCACGGGCTTCAACCTCCGGGGGGAGCCCGCAGGGAAGATCGATCTGGAGGCCCTGTGTCGGGCCATGGGGTTCCGGCGGGTCGTCGTGGTGGACCCCTATGATCTGAAGGAGTGCGACCGGGTCATCAACGAGGAGCTGGCGGCGCCGGAGCCCTCGGTCATCATCGCAAGAAGACCCTGCACCCTGCTGAAGACCGTGAAGGCCCAGCCGCCGGTGAAGGTCGTGAACGACAACTGCAAGGGCTGCAAGTCCTGCATGAAGATCGGATGTCCCGCCATTTCCATGCGGGAGAAGAAGGCGGTCATCGACCCCACCCAGTGCACGGGCTGCGGCGTCTGCATCCAGATGTGTCAGTTTGACGCCATGGAACAGGAGGTGTGACCATGGAGACGAAAAGCATCATCATCGCCGGCGTCGGCGGTCAGGGTTCTCTCCTGGCCAGCAAGCTCCTGGGCCGGCTGCTCCTGGACCAGGGGTACGACGTGAAGGTCTCCGAGGTCCACGGCATGAGCCAGCGGGGGGGCAGCGTGGTCACCTACGTCCGGTATGGCGAGAAGGTCTACTCCCCCATCGTTGGCCTGGGAGAGGCCGATCTCCTGCTGTCCTTTGAGCTGCTGGAGGCCGCCCGGTGGTTGCCCTACTTAAAAGTAGGGGGCGCGGTGGTCACCAACACCCAGCAGATCGACCCCATGCCCGTGGTGACGGGCCAGATGACGTACCCCGAGGACCTGGCGGCCAAGATCGCGGATAAGGGCGTGAAGATCGACGCCTTTGACTGCCTCTCTCTGGCGGAGGAGGCGGGGTCCCCCAAGGCGGTGAATATCGTGCTGCTGGGGCGGCTGTCCCATTACTTTGATTTTCCGGATGAGGTTTGGCAGAAGGCTTTGGAGGCCGTGGTGCCGGCGAAGGTGCTGGAGATCAACCGGAAGGCGTTTCGGTTGGGGCAGGAGGCTTGAGCGTCCCCGCCCATCCGGGGGGTGTGTGTAGGTAGAACCTACAGAAATACTGTCGGGTACTCAGCGAACGTCGCTGGGCGGGTGGGGGCGCTCTATCCTGGCCGCCTGTACTCCTACAGTTATATAGTCTGTTAGGGCGACGCCCTGCGGGTGTCCTCGCCGGACGGGCAGCCTCCCGGCTGGGGGTCCCCTTTTGGGCGCAAAAGGGGACGGAAAACGCCCAGGGGGTTCCCCCTGGACCCCCTTTTTATGGGCGCTCGCGTCGGTGGGATATTCTGCTTTCGTTAGGTGCTGCACCCGTACTGTTGTGGTGCGGGTCCTTTCAGTCTCCGACGCATCGAAGTTAGGTTGATTTGACTTGGATTTTGTGGGGATAGTTGCTGTTGGTTGAAGTAACGCACTGCCTCTTGCCTCCCCGTGTCAAGGGGAGGGGGACCGCCGAAGGCGGTGGAAGGGTGGCTACGTTGCAGGGAGCGATATCGTTACGACAGGAGACATGACGTATTGCTTCTTATACGCAACGATATTCCGTTCCTCTACGTCTCCACCCCCCAGTCGCCTACGGCGACAGCCCCCCTTGGCAA